>CAYZJZ010000013.1:0-16018 GCA_964478905.1 uncultured Eubacteriales bacterium | reverse complement strand
ATATTTTTGTTACTATTTGTTGTAAGTCAGATTTGATGCTAAAAAGATAATATCATCAGTTAAAGACCGAGCCCCATAGAAAAAATTTCATGGTTTATTTCATTTAAAATCTTCTCCGTAAAAAAACTAATGATACTATCTTTTTAAACACTAAGCAAATCTTTATAACAACTTAATCTCTCCTTTGCCGTGGAACGGCAAAAGGTAGTAACAATACTAAAGCAATCTTAAGCATTCAAACATTCTTTTACAATTCCGTTTATAACCTTACCGGCAGCTCTACCTTTAGTCTTAGCAATAACAGCTCCCATTACCTTACCCATATCTTTCATACCGGCAGCTCCTGTTTCAGCAATTACGCTTTTTACTACTTCTCTTATTTCCTCTTCAGACATTTGTTCAGGTAAGTACTTCGCTAAATAATTTATTTCTTCATTCAGCGTAGCAATTAAGTCTTCTCTTCCGCTTTTTTCGTATTCAGGTAAAGAATCACGACGTTTTTTTACTTCCTTGGCAATAATCTCAGTAACACCTTCGTCATCTAACTCAACTCTATTATCTACTTCATATTGTTTTATAGCAGAGCGAACCATAGTCACAACATTTTTCTTCATTGTATCTTTCTCTCTCATTGCAGTTTTCATTTCTTCCATAAAAGTTTCTTTTAAAGTCATCTAAATTACCCCCTTTAACTTTTCGCATATATTTTACACAATAAATATAAAAAAAGCAATGAATAATCAGAAATTATCCATCGCCTTCTCTACAAAATAAGTAATTCCAAGTTTATCTGAATTTTCTTTTTCTAGCAGCTTCAGATTTCTTCTTTCTTCTTACACTTGGTTTATCATAATGCTCTCTCTTACGGAGCTCAGACATAACACCGCTTTTAGCGCATTGTCTCTTAAACCTTTTTAATGCATTATCTAAAGATTCATTCTCTTTTAACTTAATTTCAGACATGTGTCTCCCCCCTCTCAAGCATGTGGCGAAACGTCACAGTAAAATCTACACAAGCATTATCTATATATTTTCTAATACTTATATACACACGTTGTCCGAATAATAGTATAACTATTTTTTCCTCTTTTGTCAACAACCAATTGCAATAGAAGTTGCATATTCTTTAGAATGGGATATACTAATTGATATTTTTTCATATCCTCTCTCATTAAAAAGTTCTTTCGCTCCCTCATGCAAAACAATCTCAGGTTTTCCGGTTTCATTATTTAAAACTTCTATATCGTTCCAATCAAATCCACCTGCAAATCCGGTTCCAAGAACTTTAGACACGGCTTCTTTAGCAGCAAACCTTCCGGCATAGTGTTGATATTTATTATTTTTCTTAGACTCGCAGTATTCAATTTCTCTAGAAGTATAGACTTTTGTTAGAAACAAGCTACCGTTTTTCTCAATAGCTTGTTTTATTCTATAAATCTCAATTATATCAGTTCCACACTCCATAAATTAATTCCTTTCATTACTCAAAAAGCGAATTAAACTCTTCTCCGTCAATTTTTTCTTTTTCAAGCAATAATTGTGCAACAGCATGAAGCTTTTCGATGTGTTCCCTTAGTAAGTTTTCAGCCTTTTGATAAGCTTCTGTTACAATTCTGCTTATTTCAGAATCAATAGCACGAGCCACTTCCTCACTATAAGTTCTAGAATGTGCAAATCCACGTCCTAGGAAAACTTCTTCGTCATCATCGCCAAAAGTCATAGGCCCTAAAACATCACTCATACCATATTTTGTTACCATATTTCTAGCTGTCGCAGTCGCTCTTTGAAGATCGTTTTGCGCTCCCGTACTTATATCATTTAAAATCATCTTTTCAGCTACACGTCCGCCAAGTAAAGATACAATATTTTCTTCCATCTCAGTTTTAGAACGATAAGATTTATCTTCATTTGGTCTATACATTGTATATCCGCCGGCTCTTCCACGAGGTACAATAGATACTTGATGAACAGGGTCTTGAGTAGGTAAAAACTTACTTACAACCGCGTGCCCTGCTTCGTGATAAGCAGTTAATTTTTTCTCTTTATCAGTTATAACTTTACTCTTCTTTTCTGTACCTACAATAACCTTAACTATTGCATCTTCAACTTCTTGCATATTAATGTGAGTTTTATTTCTACGAGCAGCAAGTAGTGCAGCCTCATTTAGCATATTTTCCAAATCAGCACCACTAAATCCTGATGTATTTTTAGCCAAAACAGACAAATCAACATCTTCGCCAAGAGGTTTCTTTCTCGCGTGAACTTTCAGTATAGCCTCTCTTCCAAGCATATCAGGCGCTCCAACAACAACTTGCCTATCAAATCTTCCAGGTCTTAATAATGCAGGATCTAATACATCAGGTCTATTCGTTGCAGCCAATATTATAACGCCTTCATTTTGACCAAAACCATCCATCTCAACTAACAACTGATTTAATGTTTGTTCTCTTTCGTCGTGTCCTCCGCCAACTCCGGCACCTCTTTGACGTCCAACGGCATCAATTTCGTCTATAAACACAATACAAGGAGATTTTTTCTTAGCCTCTTCAAACAAGTCTCTTACACGAGATGCACCAACTCCGACAAACATTTCAACAAAGTCAGAACCACTTATGCTAAAGAATGGAACTCCGGCTTCCCCTGCAACAGCCTTTGCAAGTAAAGTTTTACCTGTTCCCGGAGGTCCTACTAAAAGAACACCCTTAGGAATTCTAGCACCCATATCTGTAAACTTTTTAGGAGATTTTAAGAATTCTACAATCTCTTGAAGTTCCTCTTTTTCTTCATCTACACCAGCCACATCATCAAATGTAATCTTTTCTTTGCCTTGGCCGTTTAACTTAGCTCTACTCTTTCCAAAAGATAAAGCCTTGTTTCCGCCACCAGTCGCAGGTCCGATGACAAACAACCAAAATAAAATAAAAATAACTGTAATAACCAATAAAGGTAAATAACTAGCCCACCAAGGAGCAGCCACTATCGGAACATACTTATATTCAAAAGCTTTTCCTTCTTTAAGTAACTCATCATATTTAGCCGCAATCATATTTTGAGCTGGTAAATCGCAAAGATACTTACTTCCGTCATTTAGCTCAATTTCAGCTTGTTCTCCCTCATTATCCACAATCGACTTAACTTCGTTATTTTCTATTTTCTGAATTAAATCAGAATAATTCATCTCTTTAACTTCTTCTAATGGCGTATCTAAAAATATAGACGCAATAAACAAAAATAAACCAAAAATTATAAAGACTGTAACCCAGTCAAAGTTCTTTCTTTTTCTCAAAATATTACCTCCAATTTATGAATATATTTCTTTTTTCAACACACAAACTTCCGGAATATTTCTATATTTTCCGGCATAATCAAGTCCGTAACCTACAACGAATTTATTAGGTATATCAAAGCCAACGTAATCAGCCTCAATTTCAACGGCTCTACGTTCCTTTTTATCAAGTAAAGTACAAATTTTAAAATCTTTACATTGTCTTACCTTAAATATTTCTTTTAAATTATGCATAGTTCTTCCGGAGTCAATAATATCTTCTACAACTAATACAACTTTATTCTTAACATCAACATTTATGTCTTTAATAATTTTTACATTTCCGGAACTTTCAGTAGCATTTTCATAACTTGAGCATACCATAAAATCCAAATCGCATTTCATATCAAGCTGTCTAAATATATCAGATAAGAATATAACACATCCTTTTAAAACACCAATAACGACTACTTCTTCGCCTTCTAAATCTTTAGTAATTTGAGCCCCTAATTCTCTAACTCTTTTTTGTAAAACATCTTGTGGAATTAATACCTCTTCAATATCATTATATATTTTCTCCATAATTAATAATAATAACCTCCTTTGTAGATTTATCTTTTAAAAATTTCTGGGAAGATCTTAAACCGACAATCCAAATAATTTCTTCCCCATTGGTTACAATAGGAATTTCATCACGTTTTTTCCTTTCAAGTTTCATATCAGAAAAAAAGTCTTTAACTTTCTTCTTGCCATTCATTCCTGTCGGATAAAAATAGTCCCCATTTTTTCTATTCCTAACATACAACTTTTTACCCGTCTTTGCAATATCAAAAAAGTGAATATTCGGATTTTTTTCAGTTATTCCTACATCTTCGGCACTTCTTATTTCCACACTTATCCATTTATTTATTTCTTTTAAATAGACTTTTCCCGGTATACTAAGTTCATATATATAATCTTCAAACTCCATTTTTTCTTTTACAAATTTAAGTTTGTTATACTCAACAAAAATCTTAACCCCGGACACAATTTTAATTATGTTTCCGTTTTTAGAACTTTCAATTTCATTTATAGCATTATTAATAGTTTTAAAACTTACATCTTTTAATGTCCCTGAAAATTCACAAATTGCCATTCTTAAAATTCTTCTCTTTAACCCGATTTTTAATTCTAGGAATTTATCTTTTTCAATATATAACCCTTCTTCATCAGATTTTATTGTTTTAGAGTAAATACTTTCTACATATTCCTTTATAAATTCTTCCTCATCTCTTGCAATTTCACTAAATCTATTTAAGCTTTCAACAACATCAGCATTAATTTCTTTTAACAATGGTAAAACTAAATTTCTAACTTTATTTCTTGTATAAACCGTCTCAAAATTAGTTTTATCAATCATCGGAATAAGAGCTTTTTCATTACAATAGTCTTCAATTTCTTTTCTTGTTGTAGTAATCAGTGGTCTTATTATTTCATTATGAATACCATCAATTCCACAAATTCCTTCATTTCCTGAGCCTCTTACTATATTCATAAGTACAGTTTCAGCATTATCGTTTTTATTATGTGCCACTGCAATTTTATTAGCATTACTTTCCTTTAGAATTTCTCTAAAATAATCATATCTTACATCGCGTGCAACATCTTCAGTAGAACGTTTTTGATTTTTACTAAGTTCATTAATATCAACTTTTTTAGAATAGAACTTAAGATTTAATTTCTTTGAAAATTCTCTAACATAATTTTCCTCAAAATCCGCTTCTTCTCTTAATGAATGGTTAATATGAACTACAATTAATTCAAGTTCATACTTGTCTTTTATTGAGTTTAACAAATTTAGCAAGCATAAAGAATCAGGGCCACCGGAAACTCCAATCACAATTCGATCGCCCTTTTCTACCAACTTATTATTAACACAATATTTCTCAACTTTTTCTAATAAATCCACGTTTTTACCTCTTAACCTTCTCCATTAAACTTATTAGCAAACTTTGTAAATTGGCCTAACCAAACAAGCTCTACGGTGCCGGTTGAACCGGATCTGTGCTTTGCCATAATTACCTCGGTAATATTCTTTTTCTCAGTCTCAGGGTTATAATAATCATCTCGATACAAAAACATAACTATATCGGCGTCTTGCTCGATAGCGCCGGATTCTCTTAAATCACTTAGTACTGGTCTATGATCCGGTCTCGCGTCCGGAGCACGACTAAGCTGAGACAAAGTAATAACCGGAACATCAAGCTCCTTAGCTAAAATTTTTAACGCTCTACTCATATCAGAAACTTCTTGTTGTCTGTTATCTCCGTGTTTTGACGTTCCTTGCATTAACTGTAAGTAGTCAATAACAATTAGTCCTAATCCCTTTTCTAATTTTAATCTTCTACATTTAGCTCGAATTTCCATTACATTTTGACCAGGTGTATCATCTATAAAAATAGGTGCATCAGACAAAGTACTCATAGCTTGGGCTAATTTTCCCCAATCATCTTCTTCTAATTTACCTGTTTTCATTTTACCCGCATCAATCATAGCTTCACAGCAAAGCAAACGATTTACCAGTTGTTCCTTAGACATTTCAAGACTAAATATAGCAACAGGTACTTTATCGTGAACCGCAACATGTAAAGCAATATTTAATGCAAATGCAGTCTTTCCCATAGCAGGACGTGCAGCAATCAAAATCAAGTCTGAGTTATGAAGACCGGCAGTTTTCATATCTAAGTCCGTAAAACCATATGAAAGACCTGTAAGGAATCCTTTTTGATTATATAGTTCTTCTAATTTTTCAAAATTATCTACCAATATATTTTTTATAGGAGTAAATCCTTTTACATTTCGCTTTTGAACAATATCAAAAATTTTTTTCTCAGCAGTATCAACTATAACTTGTACTTCTTCTGTCGCATTATAGCCCATATTTACAATATCCGTAGATGAATGAATAAGTTTCCTTAAAATAGATTTTTCTTCAACTATTTTCGCATAATATTCAATATTAGCAGAAGTTGGGACTTTCGATGCAAGCTCCGCAATATACGCAATGCCTCCGACAGCATCTAAAGTACCTCGTAATCTCAGCTGTTCTTTTATACTAAGCGTATCAATTGGTTTTGAGGCTTCAAACAGATCAAAAATAGCAGAGAAAACTTCTTTATTGTCTTCTCTGTAAAAATCTTCAGCTTTTATAACTTCAAACGCACTTCCAGCTGCATCTTTATCAATAATCATACAACCTAAGACCGCTTGCTCAGCCTCCACATCATTAGGAAGCATTCTCATAATAGACGAATTATCTTTTGCCATAACTACCTCCGCATTTATTCAGCCGTAACTTCTACCTTTATCTTCGCAATAACCCCTTCAAAAAGCTTTATCTCTACCATTGTAATTCCGGCAGTTTTTATTGCATCATCTAAATAAACCTTCTTTTTATCAGTTTCAATTTTATAAACACTCAAAAGTTTATCCGAAATATCTTTAGCAGTAACAGAACCAAAAAGCTTCCCGCCTTCTCCGGCTTTAACTTTGAAACTAAGTTTCATATCTTTCATTTTTTCTGCAAGTTTTTGAGCTTCTTCGAAATCTCTTTCCCTTTTATACATCTTAGAGCCTTCTTGAGTCTTTAATATATTCATATTTTGAGCATTTGCTTCAATAGCAAGCTTCCCTTTTAACAAAAAGTTTTTTGCATATCCTTCGCTTACCTCTACAACTTGTCCTTTCTTACCTAAAGCCTTTACATCTTTTTGCAAAATAACTTTCATAAAATCACCTTTCCTATTCTTCTGTATTTAAATTTTCTTTGTATTCGTCAATCGCTTCTTTCAGTTTTTTAGTCGTTTCCTCAATAGAAAGATTTGGTACTTGGGCTCCGGCAATAGTCATACTTCCGCCACCGCCTAATTTTTCTAAAACCATTTGAACGTTTATATCGCCGAGCGATCTTCCACTAATTAAAATCTTATCGTCGTGAGGAGATAAAACAAATGAAGCTTTTATCCCTTTAATATTAAGAAGTTCATCAGCCGATTGGGCCACAACCAAGCTAGCATTTACAAGTTCTTTATCACAACTGGAAATTGCTATTTCATTTTTATAAATCTCAGCATTTTTTACTATTTCCGCTTTCGACATATAAGTATTAATATCATTTTGGAATAATTGTTTTACCGCAACAGTATCAACGCCATACTTCTTTAAAAATGCTGCTGCCTCAAACGTTCTTATTCCTGTTTTAAACATAAAATTCTTTGTATCAATTATTATACCCGCATATAATGCCTCCGCCTCTATTTGACGTATGCTAACTCTTTTCGCCATATATTGTAACAATTCAGCAACAAGTTCACAAGTAGAAGACGCATATATTTCGTGGTAAGATAAAATCGCATCATTTATAGAGTCTGTAACCTTTCTATGGTGGTCAATTACGACAACTTTGCTCGTTTTTTCCAACAATTCCGGAGTTTCTGTAAATGATGCTCTATGAGTATCTACAATGATAAGTAAAGTCTCCGAACTAGTTTTTTCTAGTGCTGTATGTTTATTTACAAAAGCTCCTTCACATTGACCAGATGCTTCGATTTTATTCATTATATCTTTTATATTGAAATTAGTCTCATTTAATACAATGTTCGCTTCTTTATTCAAACATTGTGTAACTCGGTATATTCCAAGAGCCGCTCCTAACGAATCCGCATCAGGATTAGCGTGTCCCATAATCATAACATTTTCGCTTTGCTCAATTAATTTCTCTAAAGCAGTCGCCATAACACGCGCCTTAACACGAGTACGCTTTTCAATTTCCTTACTTCTTCCACCAAAGAAACTGTACTCATTCGCCCTATTAATCGCAACTTGGTCTCCTCCACGCCCTTGTGCAAGTTCAATAGCATCAAGAGCTTCCTTCATACCACCTGAAAAGCTGGTCATTTTAGCAGAAATACCAATACTTAAAGTAGCAGGCAATTTATTTCCAATATCAATTTCCTTTACCAAATCCAAAATTTCAAATTTCTTTTCTTCCATTTCAGCTAAATACTGAGATTCAAATATCATTATATACTTGTCTCTCTCGTATTTTCTAACTATACCGTTAGCAAACGCCATCCAGTTCTTTAACTTCATATCTATTTCGGCAAGGAGTTGTGATCTTCCTGTTTCTTCTATACTTTGCATAAGTTCATCATAATTATCTATAATCGCAATTCCTATATCAGGCTCAGCAGCAAAATGATGCTTTTGTAATTCGTTATAATCCGTAATATCTATAAAGTATAAAGAAAGTGTTAAGTGTTCTTTCTCGCCTTTCCCATTAGTTCTTACTAGATTTCCGAGTACTTTATACGCTTTATCTTTTACTTCAAGCGTTATAGGTAAAATCTTTCCGTTCTTTATTAAATTCTCAGGACGTAATTCCTCGATATAGTCGTAAATATATCTATCAACAAGTCCTTCTTCCCCAAGTAATTTTTGAAATAATAAGTTGTGCCAAACAATTATTCCGTTAAGTTCCAACGTCAACATAGGTAACGGAAAATTTAATAAAGTATCTTTTGTAACAGAATCCATATTAAAAGTTAAGTTCTCTATATATCCTTCTATCTCTTGACGTTTTTTGCCATTAGAATATAAGGAATAAAACAACATCAAAAACCAAAACGCATACGCCGGAATGGCTAAATTATGGTTTAATCCGCTTAAAATTCCCATTAATATAAAAATTACAGTCAAATAAACCCAATCTTTAGAAACTAATATATTAGAAAACCGTTTATTTTCTTGTTCCATAAAAAGACTCTCCTTTTCATACTTTAATCCAATTGTAGTATATAACGATAATTATCAAATGTCAAATTAGACTAGTATTGAGCCATATAAAGTTTTACTTTGTTTGTACTATATTGCCGTTCTTTCAACAATGCAAATACAAAAAGGAAAGGAAAAAATCTTTACAGTTAAATTTAAAAGGTGTGAACACACTATTTCTTGTTCACACCTTTATCTTACTACATATGGCAAGTTATAAAACTCGGATCAACTTATACTTCCTAGTTTTCTCTTATTTTACGCATCTTTTCCACAACACTTCTTATACTTCTTCCCGCTTCCACATGGACACGGATCATTACGCCCAACAGTATCCTCTTTCTTGGCTATAACAGGTTTCTTCGGCTCGTTATCCTCTCCTCTTGATTCATTCATAACTCTAGGTCCTTGTTGATTTCTTACAGGAATTCTATCACGTCTTATATGGAACATTACCCTTGTTACATTTTCTTGAATAGAATTAATCATTTCTTCAAACATCTGATTTCCTTCAAATTTATATTCAATAACAGGGTCTTTTTGAGCGTATCCACGAATAGAAATTCCACGTTTTAATTGTTCCATGGCATCAATATGATCCATCCAATGTTCATCAACAACGCTAAGTAAAACATCTCTTTCAATATTGTTAAATACCTCAGTACCGAAATCAGCTTCCTTATCGTCATAAATCTTCATTACTCTTTGGCTCAATTTATCTACTAAATCCTGTTGAGTAAGCCCATCCATTTCATCTTTCTCAACTGTAAAATCAGGGATACTGTAAATATATTCAACTCTAGCACGTAACCCTTCAAAATCCCAATCTTCAACATATTTTTCAGTAGTAAATCTCAAAACAACGTCACTAGCAACAGACTGAACCATTTTCTTAATATTATCCGATACAGTTTCACCAAACAAAACTTTTCTTCTATCTTTATAAATTAAATCTCTTTGCAAATTCATAACATCATCGTATTGCAACACATGTTTACGAATGGAGAAGTTTCTTCCTTCAACCTTCTTTTGAGCATTCTCAATAGAACTCGAAATAATACCCATCTCAATAGGCACATCGTCTTCCATCTCAGCTCCTCCAATGGCATTAACCATATTTAGAATTCTATCCCCACCAAATAACTTCATCAAGTCATCTTCAAGCGAAATAAAAAATCTACTTTCTCCGGGATCGCCTTGACGTCCGGCACGTCCACGTAACTGATTATCAATTCTTCGGCTCTCATGTCTTTCAGTACCTATAACCTTAAGTCCACCGGCTTCAACAACCTTTTCTCTTTCTTCCTCAATTTTAGCCTTATATTCATCATTCAGCTTAGTAAAAGCCTTTCTTGCATCTAAAATCTCTTGATTATCCGTTTCAGCGAACCCGGTAGCTTCAACAATTAACTCATCAGAGAAACCTTGTTTCTTCATTTCCTGTTTTGCTAAATACTCAGAATTACCACCAAGCATAATATCCGTACCACGTCCTGCCATATTAGTTGCAATAGTAACAGCACCGTATTTTCCTGCCTGAGAAATAATTTGAGCTTCTTTTTCGTGGTATTTAGCATTTAACACTTCGTGTTTAATACCTTCACGCTTTAACATACGACTAAGTTCTTCAGATTTCTCAATAGTAATAGTACCAACTAAAACAGGTTGCCCCTTTTCGTGGCTAGCCTTTATTTCATTAACGACAGCCTTAAACTTACCTTTTTCAGTTCTGTAAACAACATCATTTAAATCACGTCTTATCATAGGACGGTTTGTAGGAATTTCAATAACATCTAATTTATATATATCTTGAAACTCTTGTTCCTCAGTCATAGCCGTACCTGTCATACCAGATAACTTATCATACATTCTAAAATAATTTTGGAAAGTAATAGTCGCAAGAGTTCTACTCTCGTTTTGAACTTGAAGACCTTCCTTTGCTTCAATAGCTTGATGAAGTCCTTCATTATATCTTCTTCCAAACATAAGTCTTCCTGTAAACTCATCAACAATTATAATTTGACCGTCTTTTATAACGTAATCTTTCTCATTCTTCATAATACCGTGAGCTTTTAAGGCTTGATTTATATGATGAGCAATCGTACCATTTTCAGAATCAGCTAAATTTTCAATATTAAAGTATTGTTCAGCCTTTTTAGTACCACGTGAAACTAATGTCGCAGTATTCGCTTTTAAGTCTACAATGTAATCATAATCGTCGCCAACATTATCGCCATCGTCTATTTCTTTTTCATCAGACTCAACTATAATCTTAGGTTTTAGCGTTCTAACAAACCTATCAGCCGTCTTATACATATCCGTAGATTTTTCCGCAGGCGCAGAAATAATAAGAGGAGTTCTAGCCTCATCGACCAAAATACTATCCACCTCATCGACAATAGCGTAATTAAGTTCTCTTTGAACCATATCTACTCTATTTCTAACCATATTATCTCTTAGATAATCAAATCCAAATTCATTATTAGTTCCATAAGTAATATCGCAATTATATGCCGTTTTTTTAGCCGCATGATCCATTCCATGAACCACTAATCCAACACTTAATCCCAAATACTTATAAACTTTTCCCATCCAATCACTGTCACGCTTAGCTAAGTAATCATTAACAGTAATTACATGAACACCTTTCCCGGATAAAGCGTTTAAATAAACAGGCAAAGTCGCAACCAAAGTTTTACCTTCACCAGTACGCATTTCAGCAATTCTTCCTTGATGTAGAATTATACCACCGATAACTTGAACCTTAAAATGTTTCATTCCAAGAACACGCCAAGCAGCCTCTCTCATAGTCGCAAAAGCATCCGGCAAAATGTCATCTAATGTTTCTCCATTATTTAATCTTTCCTTTAATTCCGCAGTCTTCCCCTTTAATTCACTCTCAGACAAAGCTGTATATTTATCCTCCAAAGCCATAACTTCTTCAACTATCGGAGCTACTCTTTTTAATTCTCTTTGGCTATATGTACCAATAATCTTTTCAATTAAGTTCACAATAAATTCCTCCCTTGCATACACAAGGATAATCTATCACATATCAAAAGTAAACACAAGTAAAAAATATTTAAAATACCAAAAGAGACTGCAAAAATATTTTTCACAGTCTCTTTTTTGGGTAAAAACTCTATTTACAAGGGCTTCCGATTATCGCATTTAAAATCGTATCGCACGATACGGCAACACTGCAAATGCAATCAATATTTATAAATCTAAAATTACATTCATCCTTTACAACAAGTAAGCAGTCCGAAATACATTCTATTTTAACTCTTTCTTTACCGCCATTTTTATAAGTTAAAACAACATGTTCACAAACTAATTTACAAAGTAATTCCTTTATATTATCCGGGAAAAAGCGTGCACACTCGCACTCCTTCTTCATATCTTCACATCCCATTAAAATCCACTCCTTTATTTTGTGAATTTCTTCACACTGTATAGTATGAAAATTACTGGGAATGTGTGCATTACTTATTATTTACGATAACCTTAACCTTAAGTCCATTAATATCGAGGTCCTTAGAAAATCCTTCTCCATCGCCTTCTGTAATACTTTTACCCAAAACTTCAGACGCAATTTCCTTTTCATTTTTCTTAATTACATCAAGTAACTTACCTTCTGCAGTATAATATACATCAATATAATCTTGAACCTCGAAACCTGCTTCTTTTCTCATATTTTGGATCTTACTTACAAGTTCACGAATATATCCTTCCTCAATTAAAGCTTCATTTAACTCAGTATCCAAAACAACAGTAACATCTCCGTCTTGAACAGTAACATATCTTGAACCTTTAGCAGCCTCTATCAACAAATCTTCCGCAACAAAAATAACATCTTCGCCATTAATTGTCATCTCAACTTTACCATTAGCATTTAACTCTTTTACAATTTCGCTTCCATTAGCCTTAGGCAATTCTTCGCGAATTGCATTAAGAAGTTTGCCGTATTTAGGTCCTACTGTCTTTAAGTTAGGCTTAATACTATAACTTGCAAAAGCATCAATATCCTTAGTAAACAATACTTCTTTTACATTAAGTTCTTCACCAACAATATCTTTATGCTCTCCGCTAAGCTCTTTATACGCTTTAACATATAACTTAGCCAAAGGTTGACGGTTCTTAATATTAGCACCATTTCTAGCAGCTCTACCTTCTGTAACAATTTTTAAGATTAACTCCATATCTTCTTCAAGTTTTTCATTTATATAATCTTCATTAACCTTAGGAAAATCACACAAATGAACGCTTATAGACGAATTCTCAAAGAATGGTCTTTCAATATTTTGATAAATTTCTTCAGTCATATATGGTATAAACGGCGCCATCGTCTTACATACAGTAGATAAAACTGTATACAAAGTCATATACGCATTAATCTTATCTTGAGGCATATCGCTTTGCCAAAATCTCTCACGACTACGTCTTACATACCAGTTACTAAGTTCATCAACAAAGTTCTCAGCCGCACGTCCGGCTTCTGTAATTCTATAATTAGATAAATTCTCGTCAACAGTTTTTACAAGTGTGTTTAGCTTAGACAAAATCCACTTATCCATTTCAGATAACTTAGCATAATCTAATGTGTATTTGCTTGGATCAAACTTGTCAATATCAGCATATAAAACATAAAATGCATAAGTATTCCATAAAGTACCCATAAACTTTCTTTGAGATTCTGAAATAGCTTCCTCATAAAATCTATTCGGTAGCCAAGGTGCACTATTTGTATAGAAGAACCAACGAATAGCATCAGCTCCTTGTTTATCTAAAACACTCCACACATCAACAACATTACCTTTATGCTTGCTCATCTTTTGACCGTCTTTATCTTGTACCAAACCTAAAACAATACAATTTTCAAACGGATTTGTATCAAACAATAAAGTAGAAATAGCCAGTAACGTATAGAACCATCCTCTTGTTTGGTCAACAGCTTCACTGATAAATTGTGCCGGGAAATTCTTTTCAAACTTCTCCTTATTTTCAAACGGATAATGCCATTGAGCAAAAGGCATAGACCCAGAATCAAACCAGCAATCTAAAACATCGCTTACTCTCTTCATTTCCTTACCACAACAAGAACATTTAATATGGAATTTATCTATATACGGCTTATGAAGCTCTAAATCATCAGGAACTTCTTCGATAGCCTTTTCTCTTAACTCCGCTCTACTTCCAACGACTTCATAATGACCACATTCGCATTCCCAAACCGGTAATGGAGTTCCCCAATAACGAGAACGACTAAGTCCCCAGTCAATAACATTATCAAGGAAATTACCCATACGACCTTCTTTAATAGTTTCCGGTAACCAATTAATTTGTCTATTATTCTTAATTAGTTTATCTCTAACCGCAGTCATCTTAATAAACCAAGTTTCTCTTGCATAGTAAATAAGCGGTGTATCACATCTCCAGCAGAAAGGATATGAATGTTCATAATCAGGAGCATCAACTAAGAGTCCTCTTTCCTCCAAATCTTTTAGAACAAGTTTATCCGCATCTTTTACGAACATGCCTGCCCAATCTCCGGTCTCAGAAGTTAACTTACCTTGTTCATCTACAAGTTGTAAGAATGGCAAATTGTTATCTCTTCCAACTCTTGCATCGTCTTCACCAAACGCCGGAGCAATATGAACAATACCGGTACCGTCAGTTAAAGTTACATATCCATCCGCAACAACATAGTAAGCTTTTTTATTTAGCTTAGTAAAACTATATAGAGGTTCGTACTCTAAACCTTTTAATTCATTTCCTGTCCATTTTTCAACAACTTCGCAAGGTTCTCCGAAAATGCTTTCAACTAAAGCTTCCGCCAAAATCGCATATTCTCCCTCATGGCTATGTCCACATTCACATTTAGGATATTTTACTTTAACATAAGTCTCATCAGGGTTAACAGCTAAAGCAACATTAGAAGGCAAAGTCCAAGGAGTAGTTGTCCACGCCATAATATATGTATTTTCCTGGCTAGGCACTTTAAACCTTACAACAGCAGATTTTTCCTTTACATCTTTATAACCTTGTGCTACTTCGTGGCTAGACAAAGATGTTCCACATCTAGGGCAATAAGGCACAATTTTATGACCTTTATATAATAGTCCCTTATCTTGAATTTGCTTAATTGCCCACCATTCAGACTCAATATAATTATCATGGTAAGTAACATAAGGGTCCTCCATATCAGCCCAGTATCCTACTCTATCACTCATTTTTTCCCATTCGCCTTTATACTTCCAAACGCTTTCTTTACATTTCTTAATAAAAGGCTCAATACCATATTTCTCAATTTGAGGTTTTCCGTCTAATCCCAAAGCCTTCTCAACTTCAAGTTCAACAGGTAATCCGTGAGTATCCCAACCGGCTTTTCTTAAAACACTATATCCCTTCATAGTCTTATATCTAGGAATTAAATCCTTAATAGCACGTGTCAAAACGTGACCGATGTGAGGTTTACCGTTAGCTGTCGGTGGTCCATCAAAAAATGTAAAAGAAGGGCAACCATCTCTTAACTCAATAGTTTTCTTAAAAACCTCATTTTCCTTCCAAAATTTCTCCGTTGCAAGTTCATTGTCAACAAAATTCAAACTTGTACTAACTTTTTTATACATAATCTTCCTCCTTACGTGTATGTGCAAGAAACAAAAAAATTCGCCTCGCAACCGAGACGAATAATATTCGTTTAACCACTCGCTACATACTTATATATGGCGTTCATATAACGTTGAACTCACGTCTTTAGCTACTCCATATCCTTCACCAAAGCAACTCAGGAATGATTTTCAACTAATTTCTACCGGTATCGAACTCTCACCAAACTCCGACTCGCTTAACTTTCAAAACTAATCTACTGTTTCCATCACAGTCTTTATCTTATTTAACTATATATTATTTTTATGTTTTCGTCAATATTTAAAAGGA
>CAYZJZ010000012.1:0-16329 GCA_964478905.1 uncultured Eubacteriales bacterium | reverse complement strand
ATTATTTACTCCTAGCTCGAACTTTCCTAGAAAATAATAAACACTAGCCATTAGCAGCTCTATGCGCTCTATTCATAACAGCAAGTCCTATTCCTTCCTCCGAAATTCCCTCTAAAATTATAAACTTATATCCTTGCTCATCACACCATCTAAAAGCATCAAATAATTTCTTTGCAACAGTTTTAGGATTACCTCTGTCTCCTATAACTAAAACATTAAACCCTTCAAAATTCGGCTCAGTTTGTTTAGTACAAAGTACAATAGAATTTTCCTTATCACAACTTGCTTCAGCAATCATTTTTTTTACAATATTTTGAACATTTTCATCCTCAACAAGAATAACCTTAGCCTTAGGCGCATAATGCCTATACTTCATTCCAGGAGAGCGTGGCTTTTCACTCGAAGTAACACCATTTACCCCTTTATCCACTAAAACATTTCCACAAACTTCTTCTACCATCTCAGGCGTTACAGCACCCGGTCTTAAGATAATTGGCACATCACCTGTAACATCTATAACAGTAGATTCAACACCGACGTCACAATCTTTACCATTAATGATGGCATCCACTCTCCCCAACATATCGTCTACAACATGGCGATATGTCGTAGGGCTCGGGCTTCCGGATAAATTCGCACTTGGAGCAGCAACCGGCACATCACATTCACACAAAAAAGCCCTTGCTTCCTCGCTTTCCGGTATTCTAATTCCAACAGTATCTAATCCGGCGCTAACTGAATTAGGAATTACACTTTTCTTCCTTAAAATCAAAGTCATAGGGCCGGGCCAATAAGCATCAGCCAATTTCTTAGCGTTTAATGTAACTTCTTCTACATATCTGTCTATTTTTGAAAAATCGTCAATATGAACGATTAATGGGTTATCTGATGGTCTACCTTTAGCAATAAAAATCTTCTTAACAGCCTCATCATTTAACGCATTTGCTCCCAATCCATATACAGTTTCAGTTGGGAAAATTACAGTTCCACCGTTTCTAATTATCTCTCCAGCTTTTTTTAAATCATTTTTTTTACAATTTAACAACAATGTTTCCATATAAACCACCCTAGTTAAAAATTTGTATAGATCGGTTTTCAATACGTAAGCATAACTTTCGAAATGTTTTTAGTTACACTAAATCATAGATATAAAACCAACTATTAAAATACCTATATAAATTATATTTCCCACTAAAACAGTTCTTTTATCGACTTCAGCCTTCTTAACCGTAACATTTCCCGGTTCTATTATATCCGGAACAACTTCTTCACATTTTGGATTAGACTTTGAATACTCTTTGTAAGTAACAATCCCAATCAAAATAAGTCCGGCAACCAGAATATATGCCCAAATCGGAATTACACTCCACAAATCTTTCAACTGAATAAGTAAATTCAATATCGTAAACACAATACCTGTATAGTAAAATGCAACATATTTTTCCGACTTATATCCAACTAAAATAGAAACTAACGCCACAATTCCTATAAATAACCCTACTTCCGGACAAACACGTCTTAAAACTCCCAAATACCAAACTACCAACGCGCTTATTTCAATAGCTTTAACATACTTATATTCAACACTCTTTAAAAATCCTCTTGTATAAACAATTATCATAACAAACCATGGAATACTCGAAAATACATAATCCATATTTCTAACCAATTCAAAATTTGTATTATTTATAACAATGTCTACCACATTATCAAGAGCCATATAGTAAGGAAGTATCATAGCCAAAGTAGTTATAAGCTTTAACAAGTAATCTCCTCTAACAATAACAAACATAATCATATAACTTATAGCAATTCCCAATGCACAATATAACCCAAGACTTTCATACTTAGCTATAAATCCGCTAAAAAGTGATGATATAGCTAATAATAAGCTAATATATAAAACCTCTTTACAATTTAGATATTTCTTTTCATCACTATTCAAAACATTAACAAGTAAGCCCGAAAGAACTGCTAAATTCATCAATTGAACAATTGGAGCAAACTTGTCACTAAAATTAAGCAATATCCAAAAAGACACCATAAACGTAAGTACAAAATACACAAACTTAAACGTACCTCGTCTTATAAAATACATAACAAAAAACGTAATTAAAAATATTAATTCAACAGGAATAGAACCAACTATTTCTAACGTCTCTACCAATTTACAAACAGTAAAAACAAAAAGCAATACCTTAATCGGCTCAATAATCTTTTCATAATGATATTTACCACTATTCTTATCTAAACTTATGATAACTGAAACGCCAAGCATAACAAACGCAGTAACCACTGCTAAATAATAAAAATCCAAGTTAAGCGAATCAAATACAACATATAGCCACGTTAAATTAGCAATAGCAGACGAAACATTAAAAATAAGCTTATCACTATTTCTCTTATAATATCCAATCGAATATACACAAAGCGCAATTAAAGCTATTTGTAACAGCAAAACCTCGGATTTCGTTTGACCAATTAAACTAATCGCCACCGCATTAAGTATAGTAGAGAGCGGAGCAAACACTTTATAAAATTCGTTCTTTACAACCATAGCCAAATAATAACACGAAGTAGCTACTACAATAAAAGATATCAGATTTATTATTATGCTACCTTGAGCGGTTACAATATTCCCAAATAATCCTATGCTTACAAACGGTAATACTACTCTTGAAAACTTACATAAAATATCATTTTTTTCGTATAAAGCACCACATTCCAAAATAATACTCAAAATCAAAATCGCAACATCACATTGCAAACCAATAGCCAAGACTCCGAAATATATAACACTTATTACCGAAAAACAAACTGCATAAAGGAAATTTTTAATCTTATACTTAGTATGTAATGAACCAAATAAACTTCCAATAATAAGCCATAAAACAGTAAGGAACAAATTACTTCCCGCTCCATTTAATGAAAACCAGTTTCCAAAAACTTCAAAATATCCTGCTGAAATAATAGAAACAACAAATAAAACATTGCTTAAAACGTAATACGTCATACCGGAAACCTTAAGATTAAGCTTTTTCTCAGCAAGAATAGAAATTAAGCAAAATAGTATAGCAGCCAAAACAAGCGTTATCGTTTTTCCACTACCGGATATTGTCTCCCAAGTAGAAGTAGCAAAAACCACTCCGGCAAGTACAATAAGCCCTACTCCGAGTCCTAAAATATTTCTCATTTTTTTCGCTTCTTTTTCCTCAGGGCTAAGCTCTTTAACGACTTTCTTAGTAATAGCTTCAGCATCATTTATCTCATCACTTTTATTCGGCAAATAAGCAAAACCTATTATTCCTAAAATAAACGAAATGAAATTACAAGTAAAAACATTAAAAATAGCCGAAATTAAAACCCATTTATTAAAAGAACGATTTAACTTAACAGCACTTGCAGCATAAACAAAAACTCCACCTGTTATCAACAATATAAACATAGGAATATTTATTAATGTACCAAATCCCAAAATCAAAGTAATCAGTAGCAATAATCCGCCAATAGATAAATTAATTCCACCTGCAATATACAATAACGCTTTATGCATAGCTACATCACCTTCCTAGGTTCAAAATCAGAAACTTTTTGAAGTTCCTCAAATAACGCCTTCTCTTTTTCAGTCAAAGTACTTGGTACAACAATTTTTATCCTTCCAAGCAAATCTCCTCTACTTACACCATTCTTGTAGCCTTTTCCGGCAATGCGTAACTTATCCGAAGTTTGAACACCGGCAGGTATTTTAACATTTAACTTTCCGTCAATTCCATCTATAATAGCTCGTCCACCAAATATAGCCTCCCAAGGAGTAACTAAAATATCCGTTTCTAAATCTTTACCATTTATAGTAAACAAATCATGTTTTTTAACAACAATATTTATGTATAAATCTCCCGGAGGAGCTCCTATCACACCGGGCATACCTTTACCCATAAGTTTTATTTTATCTCCGGTTCTTGAGCCTTCCGGTATAGTAATATCATATTCTTTAATTTTATTCGCAGCAGTTTTTACATGAATAGTAGTCTCCAGTCCATAAAAGGCCTCTTCTAACGTAACTTCATAATTAACAAACACGTCTTCCCCACGTTTAAATAAAAGCTGTTCTTCCTTTTTATAAAAAGCCGTCTCAAAAGTTTTATCATCAAATTCTACCGATTCTTGACCAAAGAAAAGGTCATAGAAATCACTAAAAGCTCCGTCAGTACTTCCGGAAAATTCAGTATTTTTCTTAAATCCAAACTTACTCGGATCAAATTCAAATCCAGATAAAAAGTTAAAACGATTAACAATCGAATCATATTTTCTCTTTTTATCCGGGTTACTCAAAACCTCATAAGCCTCATTAATATCTTTAAATTTTTCCTCAGCTTCTGCATTCCCAATGTTAGCATCAGGATGATACTTTTTAGCTAAAACTCTATAAGCTTTCTTAATCTCGTCACCATTAGCCGTTTTCTTTATTTCAAGTAAGCCGTAATAATCTTTACATTTCATAAAATTCCCCACCTTTATAGGTTACTTCGACATCATTATCATATATAATAATTAACTAAAAAACAAGACTTTTTTAAGTTTTAGATAAGTGTTTTTTGATTATACAAAAACAAAAAAGACCTATTCCAAGGTCTAATTCGCTAATCTTAAATATCTTTCAGTAATTCCCAACATCAATTCAATTTCACCTTTACCAATTCCAAGCTCACGAGCTATATCCGAAACAGAATACCCATCATTATATAATTCTTCTATCTCACTCTTTTTACTGTGAACAACAGCTTGGCTAATCCCCATGGAAGGGAAATCAACAACTTTATCCTTATTTCCAGACTCAAAAATCTCCTTAAACTCAACTAATCTTTCATCAGCAGTCTTTATAGTCGCATTTAACTCATTGTTTTTCTGTTCCATAGTAGTTATAACATAGTCAGAAGCATGATTTAGCTCGTGAACCATATCACTAGCAGATAGTATCATTTCATCTAATTCTTGTTTCTTAGTCTCAAGCATTTTAACTTGTGACTTCATCCAATGTTTAACAGAAACCATTCTAACTGTCGAAACAATAAACAAAATACACGTAATTATACAAATAAACATTGCATAGACCATTTGTATAGTCCCCTTTTCTCATAAGTAACATTATACCGACGCGTCAAAATGGTACTTCTTCCACACCTCGGCAATGTTTTCATCTTCAGTATCATTATCTTCTTTCTTGTCTTTATTCGACTTATTGTTGCCATTCTCCTTCTCTTTTTTCGCATTTTCTTCTTCATCTACATAAATTTTTTCAGTTTTATTCCTATCATGTACCTTTTTAGTATCTTCTTCTTGACGTTCTGTCTCCTTTTGCACAATATTTTGTTGATCCGCATTAATTTTATGCGTTTCTAAGCTTTGCTGTTTAGCAACATCAACAGTTTTAGGAATCATAACCTGCATATCAATCGGAGAAACTCCCATTTAAAACCCCTCCCCGGGAAAAGCTATGTTTAAAAATTTAATCCAACAATATATTTTGTTGTCTTGAAAGTTTACCCCTTAATCTTAATATCGCCTTAGTATGCAACTGAGAAATTCTAGACTCAGACACATTCATAATCACACTTATTTCTTTTAATGTTAAATCCTCATAATAATATAGCGAAATAACCAATCTTTCCTTTTCAGGTAACAAATCAATAGACTTTCCTAAGATATTTTTTAATTCAACTTTTTCAACATATCCTTCAGGTTGCATCTCCTTAGAAGTTTCCTTAGGTGAAACTCCATGATCGTAATTTTGTTCCATAAACTCATCTAAAGAAACTAACGAAGAAATATTTATATCATTCAACATCTTTCCGAATTCTTCAGAACTTACACCAAGTTTTTTAGCAACATCTTCATCTGTCGCCGAACGTCCAAGTTCATGTTCAAGATCAGAATATATCTTCTCTAAATCCTTACTCTTTTGACGAAGCGAGCGCGGTATCCAGTCTAAATTTCTCACACTGTCAATTATCGCACCTCTAATTCTTAGTGATGCATAAGTTTCAAACTTTACACCTTTATCTAAATCAAACTTCTCTATCGCATCAATAAGTCCGAATATTCCGTAACTTACCAAATCGTCATACTCAACATTTCCGCCAAAATATATTCCTATCCTGCCGGCCACACATTTAACCAGCGGAGCATATTTCAAAATTAATGCTTCTTTTATTTCCGGTGACCTGCTTTTTTTATATTCATTCCACAAAGCAACATCTTCTTCGTTGTTTTGAAGCTTTTCTTCCATCTTGCTCCCCCTCAATCTAAAAATTTGCAAAAACGCAGTAAGCTCTGCGTTCTACACTGTAAATACTACATCAAACCTCAAAAATCCTTCTTATAAATCACGATTTATCTTCATCAGCAACAAAAAAACCTATTAAAAAATCCTTTTATTCCAACATTTTTAGTAAGATTTTGCGATTGACCCATAATTTTCTTTGCTATTTCGTTAAGATTTTTAGCGGCAGTACATTCCGGAAAACATAAAACAAAAGGTTTTTGTTGTTTAACAGATTTCGCTACTAATGCATCATTAGTTATATAACCTAAAAATTGAAGCTTAACTTCTAGAAACTTTTTACTTACAGAATTTAATTTTTGCATAGCAGTTTGAGCCTCTATTGCATTTTCTGTTCTATTTATAATAAGTTTTACAGGCTTATTCTTATTTCTTATACCAATAGATTTTATTACCGCATACGCATCAGTAATAGCCGTCGGCTCAGGAGTAGTAACAACCACAACATCATCAGCCGCCATAACAAACCTTATAACATTTTCAGAAATTCCGGCTCCTGTATCTATTAAAATAACATCCGCTATTTTATCAAGTAATGCTATATTTTTCACAAAATTTTCAAGTTCATTCGTAGAAAGTCGCGTAAGTTCTTCCACTCCGGAACCTCCGGAAACAAACTTAACTTTATTCGGTCCTGTGCATAATACATCCATTACATTTTTCCCATTCTTAATAACATCTACTAATGAATATTTTGGCATTATTCCCAATAAAACGTCAATATTTGCAAGCCCAAGGTCCGCATCAATTACAACAACTCTATGTCCCATTTTAGTAAGTGCAATAGCTAAGTTTACAGTAATATTAGTCTTTCCGACTCCACCTTTACCACTCGTAACTGTAATTACCTTTGCATTAGTCTTAAGAGATTCGATAGATGTAGACAAAACATTATCATTATTTACTTTCTTTACAATTTCCCTCAATTTATTTGCTTGATCTCCCATATGTTGAAACTCCTTTTTACTTAACTGTTCCCCAACAACTTTTTAGATAAATTCTCAACATCTGCAATTTCAATATCATCCGGAACGCTTTGACCGGTAGTAAAATAGGAAAGTGATTTTCCTGTAATTTCCTTTACGTTTAACACAACTCCAAGAGATGAAGTTTCATCAATCTTAGTAAAAATAAGTTTATAATTTTCTAAAAAGCTGTATGCTTCAATAATTTCTTTACAGTCTTTCATTTTAGTTGTAGCACTGATTAATAAATATGCTTCATCAGGCTCCGCATTTTTTACAATTTCTTTTATCTCATCAAAATGTTTTTTATTCTTATGACTCTTTCCCGGAGTATCTATTAATATTAAGTCATCTTCTTCATGTTTCTTTATTGCATCTTTCATCTCTTTTGGAGAATAAATTACCGTAATTGCCGTTCCCATAATCTCAGAATAAGTTTTAAGTTGCTCAACAGCAGCAATTCTATATGTATCAGCAGTTATTAAACCAACCTTCTTTTTCTCTTTAATAACAAAATTAGCAGCAAGTTTAGCTAAAGTAGTAGTCTTTCCTACCCCGGTAGGTCCTAAAAATATTATAACTTTCGGTTTCTTTTGGCTACCCACAGTAATTTCTTCAGACGCCCCAAGCCTTTTTATTATTTCTTTTTGGAAAATACTAAAAGCCTCGTTAACATTAGAATTATTATCTATTCCTTGTTTCTTTAATGAAGCTAAAATTTCATTTATAACATCTTCTTCAACATCATTTTGTCTCATATTGTCAATAAACACTTTGTAAATCCTTGAATAGCCATCATCTTTTTCATCAGCTTTACCGGCAGGCGCATTTTGGAATGTTGGGCTAGACATTTGTTTATAAATCTTATCCAACATAAGTTCCATACTCTTAACCTTATTTTCAAGTTCATCAACTTTAGGATTAGTCATATTTTGGATATTCTTTGCTTCGTTTTCATCTTCTTCCAAAGACGCAAGGATCTCGATAAGCGGAGTCCTAAAAAAGCTTAAAAATCCAGGCCTTTTAACTTTACGCGTATTTAAAATAACAGCATCATTTCCCAAATCCATCTTTACTTTAAGTAAAGCTTCTTGCATATTATTCGCCATATATCTTCTTATTTTCATATACTATAACTCCTTCAAGATATTATTAAAACATCACGCAGACAACATAGCAATTGATTTAATACTTGCATCAGCATCTATCTCATTATAAGACAAAACCACAACACTCGGGAGTACTCCCTCTATCATCTTTTTAAGATATGGTCTTAATGCCGGCGAAGTTAAAACAATAGGTTGTTCACCTTGTGCTAACGCCACTTTAACCTGTTTCGTTAAATTATTAATAATAGCTTCCATCTTTTCAGGTTCAACCGCAATGTACGAACCAAAATCTGTTTTTTGAACAGCTCCGGTAAGCTCCTGTTCAAGAGCAGGCTCAATGGTAATAACACCATTTGTTCTATTTTTATCAATGTACTTTTGAGAAATAGCACGACTTAGCGCTTGTCTTGTATACTCAGTTAAAACTTCCGCATCTTTAGTAATCGGAGCATAGTCAGCTAAAGTTTCCAAAATCGTAACCATATCTCTTATACAAATTTCCTCTTTAAGCAAATTACTCAATACCTTTTGAACTTCTCCTAAATTCATAATCTTAGGAATTAATTCGTCAACAATAACCGGATTACGTTCTTTAACATTATCCAATAATGTTTGAACTTCTTGTCTTCCAAGTAATTTATGTGCATATTTCTTTACAACTTGAGTTAAATGAGTAGCAACAATTGAAGGTAAATCTACAATTGTATATCCCTTCATTTCAGCCCTATCTTTATCTCTTACAGGAATCCAAACCGCAGGTAATCCGAACGCAGGTTCAACAGTCTTCTTACCGGAAAGTTCTCCATCAGCAGTTCCGGGATCCATAGCAAGAACACAGTCATTTTGAAGCTCTCCACGAGCAACTTCTACACCTTTTATTTTTATACAATATTCATACGGAGATAATTGGATATTATCTCTAAGCCTTATAACCGGCACTATCATCCCAAGGTCAAGCGCAATTTGACGTCTAATCATAACAACCCTATCAAGCAAGTCTCCACCTTGAGATGCATCCGCAAGTGGAATAATTCCATAACCAAATTCAAGTTCAATCGGATCAACTTGAAGAAGCGTAACAACATTTTCCGGCTTACGAATTTCTTCAACTTCCTCCGCCTCAGCCTGAGCTTGTTCAACATGAACATCCTTTCTGATATCTTTCTTTAGCTTGTAACCAATAAATGCTAACGTTATAGCAAGTATTGCAAATGGTATTGTAGGAAGTCCTGTAAACCCAAGTAGTACACAAACAACAGCCGCAATAGTTAAAACTTCCGGATTAGAGAATAATTGACCTAAGAAATCCCTACTTAGATTAGTTTCAGCTCCCGCACGAGTTACTATAATACCGGTAGAAAGAGAAATAATTAAAGCCGGTACTTGGCTTACCAAACCATCTCCGATAGTAAGTAATGCATAATCGCTAAGCGCAGACATAGCATCTTGTCCATTCATTATTCCTATAATAATTCCACCTACTAAGTTTATACAAGTGATAATAATTCCGGCAATAGAGTCTCCTCTTACAAACTTTCCGGCACCATCCATAGCACCGTAAAAATCAGACTCTCTTTGAACATTTTTTCTTCTGATTTTAGCTTCTTCTTCAGTAATAAGGCCTGAATTTAAATCAGCATCAATTGCCATCTGTTTACCCGGCATAGCATCCAAAGTAAATCTCGCAGCAACTTCAGCAACTCTCTCAGAACCTTTTACGATAACCATAAATTGAACAATTGTAATAATTATAAATATAACAAAACCAACAACCATATCGCCACCGGCAACAAATTGTCCGAAGCTCTCAATAACCGCTCCGGCCTTGTCAGTTCCTTGTCCGTCTCCTAAAATAAGCTTAGTAGTACTCAAGTTAAGTCCCAGTCTAAACATCGTCATAATAAGTAATAGAGTCGGGAAAATAGACATATCTAGAGGACCTTTACTATAAACAACATTAAGTAATATAATAACGGACGTAGTAATATTAATAGCAAGTAAAACGTCCACAACCGACGACGGAAGCGGAGTAATAAACATCAAAATAACACCTATAATCAAAATACCAACGGTTGCATCTTTTAGTTTCATTCTCTCACTCCCCTCTCTAAACAATTGTATATTTTTAATTAATAAATTTCAACCGATTTATTAAAATTTATAGGAAATTAAACATTGGAAAAATATTCATTAATTCCTAGATATATCGACATCGCAATTTTACTTTGATATTCTTCATCTGCCAACAATTTTTCTTCATTACTGTTAGAGAGAAATCCACATTCAACAATTACCGATGGTATATTAACATTTTTCAATAAATAAACATCCGTCAATTTCTTTGCAACTCGTGAATTATTTTCATCCAATAAATCCACCATATTTTTCTGAATTTTCTCTGCAAGTTCTTTTGATTGTTCATCATTTGCATAAAAAGTCTGAGCACCACTACATCCCGCACTCGGAAAGCTATTTAAATGAATTGAAACAAAAATATCTCCGTTACCATTATCTCTTAATTTTTTTCTAAGCTTCATATCATTTTTCTTACTTCCTTCCATTTTTGTATCCTCTGTTCTTGTCATAAGTACAACTCCACCGCTTTGCTCTATAAATTTTTGGAGTTTAAGTGATATATTTAAATTTATATCTTTTTCTAAGTTCCCCGAATTCCCTATTGCTCCGGGATCTTCTCCACCATGGCCCGCATCAATTATAACAGTCCTATTTGTAGTAGATGTAGAAATTACGTTAATACTTTCAATTCCAAAATATATACCTATTCCAAAAACAAGACATAATCCTATGAACATTATTCTTTTAAAATGAATAATATATATCATTCCAACCATCTCCAAACGCCATACTTTTTAACATATATACTCAAATTTTTTCTAAACATTCCAGAATTTTATTCTTCCCAAATTCATAATATGTGTGTATAATATAATTCATAGTAGTTACACATCAAAGGGGCTATCCCCCGGTACTCAAAAGTAAAGATAAGGAAGGTGAATAGTGTGAAAATAGAAAAAATAAACGATAATAAGATAAAAATTACACTTTCTAACAGTGAACTTGAAGAAAGGAATTTAGATTTTCAATCTTTAAGATACAATACTCCGGAAGCTCAAACATTATTTCTTGATATGATGAAACAAGCAGAGTATGAACATGGATTTAAAACAGCAAATTGCCAACTATTTATAGAGGCCGCCTCTGTTAACAACGGTCAATTTATAGTAACTGTAACTAAACTTCAAGAAAAAACATTACCTCCTGTACCCCAAAAAAGGAAAAATTCTTTGCCTGAGCTAAAAGTAAAGAAAAAACAAACCGTAGTTAACCAAAAAATAGTCTATAAATTCGACAATTTTGAACAAATTTGTGAGCTTGTAAAAACAAAAAGCGTTCCATTAGATATTCCTTCAACACTATACGAATACAATAATACATTTTTCTTGGTTTTAATACCTTCACCTAAGACTCATCTTCTGATTTTAGAGTTTGGTGAACAAGTTAAGGATTCAAAAATAGCAGAGAGCTTTTTATACGAACATGGAAATAAAATAATAGATGGAGAAGTAATGGATGTAATTAATAAAAATTTTATTAAAGTTTAAAAAGGAAAAAGATGCATCACTGCATCTTTTTCTTTTTTAAACTATTCTTGTGAAGGTGCGCCAACAGGGCAAACATTTGCACAGTTACCACATTCAATACAAGTATTTTCATCAATTACGTATTGACCGTCTCCTTCTTTAATACAAGAAACAGGACATTCAGCAGCACAAGCTCCACAGCTAATGCAAGCATCGCTAATTCTATATGCCATCAAAAACACCTCCTAAATTTAACTACATATATATTAAATCAAATTAACACAAAATGCAACTTTTTTTGACTACTTCTTTATACATATGTAGTTACTGGTCAAACTTGCTTAATATTTTTCTAAGAACTCACTTACACTCATTATTTCAGGTTTATCTATATCAACATCTTCAAAATCTTTATCGCCGGTTATAAATACATCAACATCTTCAATTATCGCTGTATGCAAAATTATATAATCATCTTTATCTCTAATTTCAAACAATTTATCTTCAACACTCATAGGTGAATATACTAAATCAAAGGGGAATTCTTTTAAGAATTCATCTAATACTTGTATACTGACTTTAAATTTTGAATCTATTAATTCTTTTAATTCATCAATTGTATATGAACAAATAACAATTTCATGTTCCTTAGAAAGTTTATAAATTAGTTCACTCATTTTTCTACTCTTAAATATAAATGCTGAAATAAGAATATTGGTATCTAACATTACTCTCATACTAATCCTTCTTTCTATTTTTTCTAAATTCTCTTATCATTTCAGCAACGTCTTCTTCATCTTCTAAACCAAGTCTTTCTGCTTCTCCTTCAAATGAATTTTGTATCTTTTCCAATGCCAACATCGCAGAATTGCAAATAACAACTTCGTTTCCTTTTTGGATAAATAAAATTTTACTCCCTTCTTTCAAATCTAAAAAATCTCTTATTACTTTAGGGATTGTTACTTGCCCTTTGGTAGTTACTTTTGCTAATTCCATAATAAGCCCTCCTTTTTCCTTACATTCCTTACTTTTATTATATGTTATTTCCGTATTTTTAGCAATGTTTTTTTATAAATATTGTATTTTACTTAGTTATTATTTAGACTAATCGTTTAACAAAAGATACTTCCTCCCCCTCTCCCCTAACCTTGGCTTAAAATGGCTATATATCCATAATCTTTGCATAGACTTAGTGTTTTACCCGTGCTAGAATAAAAAGCGTAGAGCAGAGATGCGATACAAAAATCTTTTATATATGGAGGGTATTACAATGTGGAAATCGAGAAAATTTATCTCACTGGCAGTTGTATTCACAATGCTATGCTCACTTCTATTTCCTGCATTCTCATATGCAAATGATATAGAAGGAACAAAGTATGAAGAAGCAATTGTAAAACTTGCAGCTCTTAACACAATAAAAGGTTATGAAGACGGTAGCTTTAAACCTGAAAATACTATTACAAGAGCTGAACTTGCAACCGTTATAACATTCGTTTTAGGTTTGCAAGATGCCGCAGAACTCGCAAAAGAATCTCCAACAAAGTTTAGCGACGTAAAAGCAGGCGAGTGGTACACCGGTTATATTAATATTGCGGCTAACGAAAACGTTATCGCAGGATATCCTGACGGAACATTTAGACCAAGCGAAAACGTTTCATATTCTGAAGCAGTAACAATGCTAGTTAATGCATTAGGATTAAAACCTGTAGTTGACAAATCCGGCGGAACTTGGCCTTCTAACTATATGTCAAAGGCTGCACAACTTGGTATAACAAAAGTATTATCAAGTGTTAACGGTTCTGCAAAAGCAATTCGCGGAGATGTATTCCTAATGGCTTGGGAAACACTTCTTCAAGAACAATGGGGTGCAACAGGATTTAACGATCAAGGCGAAATCACTTACGGAAATCTAAAGAAAACTCTTTTAGAAGTAAAATATCCTGACTATGTTTATAACAATAACGGAAAAATGGAAGCTAAGTATTTTGAAGAAGTCTTAGTTACAAACACTCCGGCAACAAAAGATACTCTAAAAGCTAACCAAATCGAAATAGAGCTTGAAGATATCGCAACTATGTTAGGTATAACATCTTCAACAGCATCTGATACAAAACCGTACAAAGTATCTAACGATAAGATAGTTATATGTTTACCTGAAAATGTTGACGCATCATCATTACTTGGAAAAGAAGTAACTATATTCTTCGGAAAAGATAACTGTGTATCATATATTGGTGCAACAAGTGACGCATTATCTCGTGGAGAATTAGAAAAGATTGAAGCTTCTAACTCAAAAGTAAAAGTAGACGGAACAAAATATACTTTAACATCTGATGCCGATTTATATATTAATAATGTTGAAGTTAACGAAGCAATTGCTACAATCGACGATGAAGATGTAAAGACAAAACTTTCTTATCTTGAAACTTTAACAGAAGATATGAATGGAATTATAAAAGCTGATATGCTTCTAAATTCATCAAACAAAATAACATCACTTCAAATAAGCATTGCCGGCACATTCGACATTGACCTTGAAGCTGGTGGAAAGTATGAATTCGAACAATTTATAGTAAAGAATATTCGTTCAGACAGCACATTAGTTGATCTAAACGGAACAAGAAAATTCAAAACAGAAGATATCGATGACGAAGACAGTGATGTAATCGTTACAAAGAACGGAAAGATAATAAGTGCTGAAAACATCGAAGTTGGAAACGTTATTATGACAGCAAAAAATCCTGACGGAAACCTTAGATTAATTACAGTTACAGACGAAATCGTAACAGGTACTTTAGACAAAGTTTCCAGCAAGTATGCATTAAAGATTAACGGCACAACTTACGAGCAAGGCGCTGACGCAATGATGTCAACAGAAGACGATTTAGACGAAGTAGAAAACCTATCTTCTGACATCTCAACTTTAATTGACTCAGAAGTAACACTTCACTTAGATTCTAATGGCAACTACGTTCTTGCAATGGGTGAAAGCGAAGTAACTTTAGCAAGACAATATGGTATAGTAGCTAGAACCCCTCAAGCATCAGATATTATGTACGATGATAATGACGAACCATATTTAAGACTTCAAGTAATCGACAAAGACGGTAACAAAATCGCATACAGAATCGAAGGCGACACAGACGAAGAATTTAAACAAGTTAAAGACGGTAAAATCGAAAGTGTAACTCCAAGTGGTGGAAATGACTGGACAGACGAAATCTTAACAGCATTCACAAAAGGAACATTCATCAGTTTCTCTACAAACAGTTCCGGAAGAACAGTCAAAGTTTCTAACTTAACAAAACTTGAAAACGCAACTAATGCTCCTGCAAACGTAGAAATGGATAGCTCAACAGTATTATCTAAATTAACAATACCTGATACAGATGTAGCAGTTAAGAATTCAACAAAATCATTCAAGGATTCTAGCAGCAAGACTTACTATATCACAAAAGATACAGTAATTCTAAACCAAAATGCAGATAAGCTTGAATTAGTAGACGGTTGGGCAACTCTAGTAAGCAATACAGACGAAACAGAAAATATGCTAAGAAATACAAGCCCACTTGCAATATATGAGACAAACACAAGAATAGTTAAGTATCTTGTTATAAGCGATAACGGAACAAACTATCAAGCAACACAAGACAAATACGGTGTAATAACTGATATATCTGTTGGAACAAACGATAATGACAATAAAGTATGGCAAGTAACAGTATTCACAGACGGTCAAGAATCAACTTACGAAGTAGCAGACGTTGACACAGATATCAGCACAGTATTATTCGGTGAAGAAGGCGACTTAGTAAGATACGACATCAAGAATAATAAATTCGTTCAAACAGCATCAACAGACATTAAGATTGATATGTCAGCATTCTTAGATGACAGTGAATACGATGGATTTGTTTCTGACGGAACTTCCGATAGAGAACAATTAATCGTAGACGAAATTCTTGGAAACTTAGTAGTATTCAAGAAAGTAGACGGCGAAGCAATTGATCCTATCAGTATTTCAGAAGATGCAATAGTATATGACTTAAGTGATCCTGATGCTCCGGCAATGGGAAGCTTAGAAGACATCGAAGGAAGAATGATTATGTTCTTAAATACAGAGGGTGAAACAGACGAATACGAAATGATAATCATATTAGATTAAGGATATAATTTAAAAGTAAATGTGGGGGCCTCGCCCCCCACTTTACATATACACATTAACTTAAGTAAAGACGAGCAAAACCCTCCGCTCGTCTTTTTTATTTTCTAGGAAAGTTCGAGCTATTAGTAAATAGTTTAAAGCTATAACA
>CAYZJZ010000011.1:0-17203 GCA_964478905.1 uncultured Eubacteriales bacterium | reverse complement strand
TATGCAAAGTTTTGTTATAGCTTTAATCTATTTACTAATAGCTCGAACTTTCCTATTAAATAAAAAAGCAATTGCCAATATATTTAGCAATTGCTTTTTGTATGTCTAGTATTTTATTTGACAGATTTTTCGCATAGTAGTAAAATTGTGTAGGAAAAGGAGATTGAAAAATGTATAATAAATATGGAATTAATGATAAAGTTGTAGAACTTTCAAAGTTGGCTATGAGTAAGATTAAACCGCAGTTTGAACATATAGAGAAAATAGCTGAGTATAATCAAATGAAGGTTTTAAATGCTTTTAATAATAATAAAATATCTGAGGCGCATTTTATGGGAACTTCGGGTTATGGATACAATGATTTAGGAAGAGATGCGATAGAAAGTGTTTATGCTGAGGTTTTTGGAACTGAAGATGCGATTGTCAGATCTCAATTTATATCCGGTACACATACTATATCTACGGCTCTTTTTGGAATTTTAAGACCCGGTGATACGCTACTTGCTATATCAGGTGCTCCTTATGATACTTTGCACGACGTTATAGTCGGAGAGGGAATAGGTTCGCTTAAAGATTTTGGAGTTAAGTTTGATAAGATTGAGCTTGATGAAAATTATGATATAGATTTAGAAAAAGTAATGGAGTATTTAAGAAATAATACTGTTAAAATGATAGAAATACAAAGATCTAAGGGATATGGTTGGCGGAAGACTTTTTCTGCTGAATATATAAATTCTGTTGTAAAGAAAATTCATGAGGAATTTCCTGATGTTGTTTGCTTTGTTGACAATTGTTATGGCGAATTGGTTGATGAGATTGAACCATATGAGGCTGATTTAATCGCCGGTTCTTTAATTAAAAATTTAGGTGGCGGAATTGCTCCTGTTGGTGGATATGTTGCTGGAAAAGCCAAGTATGTTGAACAGGTTGCATATAGACTTACGAGTCCCGGAATTGGTAAAGAAGCAGGTGCTACGTTAGGTATTAATAAGCAATTTTTACAAGGTTTGTTTATGGCGCCTCACGTTGTTTCTCAAGCTATAAAGACTGCTGTATTCTGTGCGGCGATTATGGAAGAACTAGGGTATGAAGCTGAGCCAAGCTCTACTGAAATTAGACATGACATTATTCAATCTGTAAAATTAGGAGAGAGAGAGAAGTTAATTAAGTTTTGCCAAGGACTTCAAAGTGCATCTCCGATTGATTCACATGCTGTTCCATATCCGTCGGCTATGCCGGGGTACGCTGATGAGGTTATAATGGCTGCCGGAGCTTTTAATCAAGGTTCATCAATAGAGCTTAGTGCAGATGCTCCAATAAGAGATCCATATATTATATATATGCAAGGTGGACTTACTTTTGAGTCCGGTAAATTTGGAATTATGAAGGCAGTTCAATATATGATAGGTTAGTAAGAAAGGTAAGGTGTCTTATATGGGAAAGAAGATACTTGTTGTAGATGATGAAAAACCGATTGTTGATTTAATTAGTTTTAATTTAAAAAAAGAAGGTCATGAAGTTATAGAGGCTAACGATGGTGAGACAGGTTTTAATATGGCTTTATCAGATAAACCGGATTTAATATTGCTTGATGTTATGCTTCCTAAAATGGATGGATTTACAGTTTGCAGAAAATTAAGAGAAAAAATTTCTACGCCTATTATTATGATTACGGCTAAAGAAGAAGAAGTTGATAAAGTTTTGGGATTAGAACTTGGCGCGGATGATTATATGACTAAGCCTTTTGGAATAAGAGAACTTATAGCAAGGGTTAAGGCTAATTTGCGTCGTACAGATATTGAAACTCAGCCGGATAATGGTGGAGAGTCTAATGATGATTTCCACTATGGTGATTTAGCTATTAATATGTCTAGATATGAAGTTAAGAAGAATGGAAATGTTGTTGAACTTACATTAAGAGAGTTTGAATTATTAAAGTTTTTAGCCAGTTATTCCGGTCAAGTTTTTTCAAGAGAAGCTTTACTTGAAAAAGTTTGGGGATATGAATATTATGGAGATATGAGAACTGTTGATGTAACTATTAGACGACTTAGAGAGAAAATTGAAGATAATGCGGCTGAACCGCAGTACATACTTACAAAACGGGGAGTAGGATATTACTTTAAAAAGTAAACAATTTGGAGGTGCAGTTTTTTGAAATTTTTCAGAACGCTTCAATGGAGACTTATGGCAATTTTGTTTTTGCTGGTTATATGTCTTATGATAATGGTGGGAACTTTTTTAATTTCTACAATAGACAGTACATATTCAAACAGCTTTATATCTGATATGCAAAAGTTTGAACAAGATTTGGAAAGTTCACAGATTATCGCTGATGATATTGTTTTAGACGATACGGAGTATGCTTCTGAATTGTTTAAGGCTTTTAAAACGTATTTTCAAATTGATGATACTACTAAAAAAGGTTATTTATTGTCTCCTTTGGGAGAAGTGATTTTGCCTGCAAATAGGAATTCAAATGACCTTGAAATAACGGATAATATTGTAATTGCGATGAGTGGTAATGTCGGAAATAATGTTAATGAAGAAGATGATTATTTCGATTATGCAAAGCCTGTTATAATGCAAGGCGAAGTTAAGTATGTATGTTATTTAAAACAGGGAAAAGATACTATTAATGAAATAATAGATGCATTAAAGCGAAGCATTGTATATGTGGTTTTAGTTGCACTTGTTATATCTATTTTAATTAGTTATATTATATCCCGTACTATTACTATTCCAGTTCATAAGCTTACAAAGAGTGCTGAGAAAATGGCTAACGGAGATTTTACTCAAATTAAAGAGCCTGAATCCGGAGACGAGATTTCATTACTTGCAAATAAGTTTAATTATATGGGGAATAGGTTAAAAAATACTCTTAGTGAGATTTCACAAGAAAAAGGTAAATTGGAAACTCTACTCCAAAATATGAGTGACGGAGTTATTGCGTTTGATGCTGATGGTGCCCTTATTCACGCTAATCCTTCTGCTCAAAAAATGTTAAATATATCTGATTTGACACTGAGGTTTGAGGATATATTTAAAGAATTTGGTTTTGATATTTCTTTTGATGAGGTTATGAGAGCTGAAAATGGTACTTTTTCCGGTCAGAAGATTGAACTTGATGGGAAGTTTTTGAATTTATTGATTGCGAAGGTTGTAAATACTGAAGGAAATAATAATTATGGTGTTATTGTGGTTATTCAAGATGTAACTGAGCAAGAGAAACTTGAGATTATGAGAAAAGAGTTTGTTGCAAATGTTTCGCATGAGTTAAAAACTCCAATTACATCAATTAGAGGATATTCTGAAACTTTACTGGATAGTTGCGACGATATAGATAAAGAAACCACTAGAAAGTTTTTGGGTGTTATTAACGAGGAAGCGGAAAGAATGTCTAGACTTGTGAGTGACTTATTAAAACTTTCTAAAATGGATCTTAAAAACGACAGTGAGAATAGGACTAATTTTGATGTTGTAAAGTTGGCAAAGCAGTGTATAGATAAAATTTATATTGAAGCTGATAAGAAGAAACAGGAGATAGTTTTATTTAATGAAGAAAATGAAGATGTAAAGGCCTTTGCTAATGAATCGGATATTGAACAGGTTGTTCTTAATATTTTGTCTAATGCTATTAAATATACTCCGGAGAATGGGAAAATCGGAATTAAGATAGGAAAGCTTATAGATGAAGTAGAGATAATTGTTAAGGATAACGGAATTGGCATACCGAAAGAGGACTTACCGAGAGTTTTTGAAAGGTTTTACAGAGTAGATAAAGCCAGAAGTAGAGATATGGGCGGAACTGGTCTTGGACTTGCGATTGCTAAAACTATGGTGGAGAGTAATGGAGGAACAATTTCGATAAATAGTGAGCAAAATCAAGGGACTGAGGTAAGAATTGTATTAAAGAGTTTGTAATTGTGAAGGATTATAAATTTTATAAGTTTTTACTGGTATGCCCCCTGTCAAGTAGACATGGGGCATACCAATAAGGTTAACATAGCGTGGACTTTAGTCCACCTTTTTTACTTGTAAAACAAAAATTGATATAGTAAAATGTGGATAGAATGGAGAGATAATATGGGAAAAATTGTTGTTTTGGATGAACTTACATCTAATCAGATTGCTGCCGGCGAAGTTGTTGAAAGGCCTGCATCTGTGGTTAAAGAAATGATAGAAAATTCTATGGATGCCGGAGCGACTTCAATTACGGTTGAAATTGAGAACGGCGGAATTTCTTTTTTAAGGGTGTCGGATAATGGTAGCGGTATTGAAAAAGATGATATGGAATTAGCTTTCGAAAGACATGCTACAAGTAAAATACGAAGTGCTGAGGATTTACATACTATTAATTCTTTTGGATTTAGAGGAGAGGCTTTAGCGTCTGTTGCGTCTGTTGCTGAAGTTGAAATGGTTTCGCGACAAGTTGATCAAGATGTAGGAAATAAGCTTGTTATCCGTGGCGGAAATGTTGTTGACAGAATGGAGATAGGTTGTAATAAAGGAACTATAATGACTGTGCGTGATTTGTTTTACAATACGCCGGTTAGGTATAAATTCCTAAAAAAGGATTATACTGAGGCAGGATATGTTGAAGATGTAGTTGGGAAAATGGCTTTAATTCATTCAGATATTGCTTTTCGGTTTATTAATTCTAAAAAAACTATAATTCAAACTTCAGGAGATGGAAATATTGTAAATTGTATTTACAGTATATATGGAAAAGAAATTGCAAGAAGTGTTATTCCTTTTGATATGGAATTTGAGAATGCTAGAATATATGGAGTAGCCGGTACTGCCGATACTGCACGGGCTAATAGGACAAATCAAATATTTTTTGTTAATGGAAGGTACATAAAAAACAAAACTATGTCAAGTGCTGTTGAAAATGCGTATCAGACGATTGCTCCGGCTGGAAGATTTCCGTTTGTTGTTGTAAATATAGAAATGAGTTCAGAATTGGTGGATGTTAATGTTCATCCAACCAAAACGGAAGTTAGATTTTCTGATGAAAGTTTAGTTTATCGTGCGACTTATAACGCAATTCGCTCTACGGTTTTGGATAAGGATTTAGTGCCGGAAGATGAAGAAAAAGAAGAAGTAACTAAAAATGACGTATCTGAGTTGTTTTCTTCTTATAAGAAGATTACAAGTTATGATACTCGTCCGACTAATTTATCATATAAAAAGCCGACAGTTTCTTATGTTCCTGTTAATAAAAAGGCTTCTACTACGGGAGCGTTTACGTTTAAGGAGAGTAGTAGTATAGACAAAACGCCCATTAAGGAAAGAAATGAGTCGCTATTTTCTGGTGAAACTTTATCAACACCTATTAAGAATTACAAAGTAATTGGAAGTGTGTTTTCGACATATATTTTAATACAACAAAATGATGATTTTTACATAATAGACCAACACGCAGCGCATGAGCGGGTTATGTATGAAAAGCTGGTTAAAAAAATTCATAACAGTGAGAAAACTAAACAAATTCTGATGATTCCGGAAGTATTAGAAGTAAAGAATAACGAGTTACAAATTGTAAAAGATAATATGGACTTATTCGATAAAGTTGGATTTGAGGTTGAGGAGTTTGGTGGAAATTCTATAAAAATTTCGGCTGTGCCAAGTGAAATAACAGGAATAGCCATAAAAGAGCTATTTTATGATTTAATAGATAGCTTACAGAAGGAAAGCGGAGTAAAAGAGAATGACAAGGTTGAATACTTTATATTTACAATGGCTTGTAAGGCGGCTGTTAAAGCGAATATGAATTTGGATTATAGAGAAATTGAAGCTTTAATGGATCAAATGATGAAGCTTGAGAATCCGTTTACTTGTCCGCACGGGAGACCTACTGCTATTAAGATGACTAAGGGTGAACTTGAGAAGAAGTTTAAGAGAACAGGATTTTAATTTTATCAAATTTCAAATTCTGAAAAATATGCGGGAATGCTTTTTATAAGTGTTACTATTCGGATTTGCTAAATATTGAGCAGTAAATATTAGTTGGAGCATATATTGATTTACTTAAATGAATTATGTATAATACTCTATAGAAGGACAATTTTTGAAAAGGAAATGATAAAATGAAATTATTTGCAATTGACACATCTAATAAAATAGCTTCTGTTGCGGTTTTTGAAAATAATGAGTTCTTGGGAGAAAAACTAAGTGATGATCAGAAAACTCATTCTGAGAAACTTTTGCCTATTATTGATGAACTCCTTTCTGAATTAAGTTTAAATATTGAAGATATTGATTTGTTTGCAGTTTCTGTTGGCCCGGGTTCTTTTACCGGAATTAGAATTGGAGTTGCGACGATTAAAGGTATTGCTCAAGCTTTGAATAAAGCTGTTATCGGAGTTACATCTCTTGAAGGACTTATAGAACTTGGAAACAACGAGAATGTTTGCGCAGTTATTAATGCAAAACATGGAAATGTGTATTCTCAAATTAAATATAAAAACCAACTTAAAACGCCTGATTGTAAAGAGATTTCTCAACTTTTAAACGAATTAAAAGAATTGGAAGAAAAATTTGTTATTGTTGGAGATGCAACTGAAGAATATGAAAATTTATTTAATTCTGAGATTGAATGTGAAATTTTAAATAAAAAAATAGAAACGAGTTTGGAGATTGGAAAAGTGGCTATAAATAAGTATTTATCCGATAAAAGCCAAGCGAAAAATCCAAATGAAGTTAATCCAATTTATTTAAGATTAGCCCAGCCGGATAGAGGTGTATAGAAAAAATATGCAAAAAATAGTTATAGAAAAGATGAGTATTGCCGATATAGATAATGTGTTAGAGGTAGAAAAGGATTGTTTTTCTATTCCTTGGTCAAAAGACTCATTTGTAAGAGAAATCACTAATAATAGAGTAGCATTATATTTAGTAGCGAAAATAGAAAATAAAGCAGTTGGATATATAGGTGTCTGGAAGGTTATAGATGAAGGACATATTACTAATGTTGCAGTACATTCAAAGTATAGAGGACTTGGCATTGGTAATAAATTGGTATCTACACTGCTTTCTTTATGTAAAGAGGACGGAATAAATTCTTTTACGCTTGAAGTAAGAAAAAGTAACATTATCGCTCAAAGTTTATACAAAAAGTATGGCTTTTTAGAGTGTGGAATTAGAAAAGGCTATTACCAAGATAATAAGGAAGACGCTGTTATTATGTGGCTTAAATAGTTTTTTACCAAAGAAAAATAGAAATGGTTTTATGTTTCTAAATAAAGATACGGAGGATGAGAGATTTGAAAGAGTTAGATTGCAAAGAATTAAAGTTTTCTTGTGATGAATCGATGTTTAAATTTAAAACTACTAAGGAAGTGACCCCATCTAGAGAGATTATTGGCCACGGAAAAACTGCAAAGGCGTTTGAATTTGGTCTTAATATTGGAGCTAAGGGATATCATATCTATCTTTCCGGATCTACCGGAACAGGTAAAACCAGTTTCGCTAAAGATTATGTGAAGAAATTTGCAAAGAAAAGAGAAGTACCTAATGACTGGGTATATGTATATAATTTTGATGACCCTAATCAACCGCTTGCCATAACATTGCCGGCAGGAAAAGGTAGGGAATTTGCAAACGATATGGAGGAGTTTACAAAGACTATATCTTCTGAACTGCCTAAAGCGTTTGATAATAATGACTATGAAAACGAGAAAGGTAGAATTCTTCAAGAGTTCCAAGATCAAAGAACTGAACTTGTTGAAAAACTTAATAAAATCGCTGAGAAACAAGGCTTTAAAGTGAAAACTACGCCTAATGGTATTTATTTCTTACCTATAATTAATGGTCAAGCTTTAAGTGAAGAAGAATTTAATGATTTAGATGACCAGGTTAAGAATAGAATTATGGCTAAGTCCGGAAAAGTTCAGTTAAAGACTATGGAGACTATAAGAAAAATCAAGGAACTTGAAAAAGAAACTGAGGATAGTATTGAGAATTGGGAGAACCAAACTGCGCTTTTTGCTGTTGGAGTTCATGTTGATGATTTAATGAGTAAGTATAAAGAATATCCTAAGATAGTTAATTATTTGTACGAAGTACAAAAGGATATTTTGGAGAATATAGATAAATTTGAAGAAGAAGAAATCCCTGATGACGCTCAAATGCTACTTCAAGGAATGTTAAAGAAAGAAAATGATTCGCCAACTAAAAATTATAGAGTTAATTTATTGGTAGATAATTCAAAGACGAAGGGTGCACCTATTGTTGTTGATTATAATCCTACGTTCTTTAACTTGGTTGGAAAAACGGAATACGATAATGAGTTTGGTGCTATGACGACTGATTATATGAAGATTAAACCGGGGCTACTTCATAAGGCTAATGGTGGATATTTGATTTTACAAGTTAAAGATGTTTTATTAAATCAAATGTCTTGGGAAGCTCTAAAAAGATGCTTAAGGACCGGAGAAGTACTTATTGAAAATATGAAAGATCAAATGACTGTTGTTCCGGTTTCTGCGTTAAAGCCTGAGCCAATTCCTCTTAATGTTAAGGTTGTTTTGGTTGGTACGCCTGATATTTATCATTTACTATGGGAAGCTGATGATGATTTTACAAAGCTATTTAAGGTGAAAGTAGAATTTGAAGAAGAAATGGACAACACTAGTGCTAACATAAAAAAAATAGTTGGTTTTATTAGTGCTTTTTGTGAAAAAGACGAAACATTGCCTTTTGATCCAAGTGGTGTAGCAGCTGTTGTTGAATATGCATCTCAACTTGCTGATGATCAAAAGAAATTATCGACGAGATTTACAGATTTAATTCAAATTTTAACTGAGGCTTCGGCGTGGGCAGCTACGGAGAATGCTGAAACAGTGTCGAGAGAACATGTAAAGAGAGCTATGCTTGAGAAATTAAATCGTGTAAATAATTATGACAAGAGAATGCAAGAAATGATTTTGGATAACACGATTATGGTAGATACAACAGGGTCTGCTGTTGGACAAATTAATGGCTTATCGGTTTTGGATCTTGGAGATTGTATGTTTGGTAAACCTTCAAGAATTACAGCTAATACATTTATTGGAAAATCCGGAATAGTTAATATTGAAAGAGAAGCTGATATGAGTGGTACATCTCATACTAAGGGTGTTTTAATACTAAGTGCATATATTGGCGAGAAATATGCCCAAGATTTACCTTTGGCTCTTACTGCGAGTTTGTGTTTTGAACAGTTGTATGGCGGAGTAGATGGCGATAGTGCGTCAAGTACTGAAATTTATGCTATCTTATCGAGTCTTTCTGATGCACCTATTAATCAAGGAATTGCAGTTACAGGTTCTGTTAACCAAAAAGGCGAAATTCAGCCGATTGGAGGGGCGACACATAAGATAGAAGGCTTCTTTGATGTATGTAAAGCACGTAAACTTACCGGTAGCCAAGGCGTAATTATACCTTACCAAAATATAAAAAATCTTCATTTGAAGGATGAAGTTGTAGAGGCTGTTCGTGAAGGCAAGTTCCATATTTGGCCGGTTAAAACTATTGATGAAGGAATTGAAATACTAACGGGAATTCCTGCCGGAAAGAAGAAGAAAGATGGCACATATCCGAAGGGTAGTATAAATGCTATGGTGTATGATAAATTGAGACGTTGTGCATTAACGGTTGTTAATTTTGGCAAAGAGGAAGCAGGAACGAAAAAATATTAAAGATTAGGGTCTGTGAGAAAACTTATGATAAAAGAGTTTTCTTGCAACCCTTTTTGGTGTAGTAAGTGAAATGGATTTTTATGTAGAAAAAATGTTTGGAGGAATTAGTATGAAAATATTTATTAAAAAAATATCGGAAGTTGGAACAGAGTTCAAAGACGAAATGGAACTTGAGAGTTTTATGAATAATGGCGATGAATTAAAAATGCTAAAACCTGTTTCTTTTGAAGGAGTTTTAAAAAAAGGTGATGATTTTATTGAAGTAAATGGGAAAATAAGTTTAGAGTATTCGACTTTTTGCCATTTATGCGGAACAGAGTTTAGTCGTTGCGATGAAATAGAGGTTAATGAGGTTTATAGGAGAGAACCGACTGAGGACGAATATTTACTGACGGGAGATGAAATTGAGCTGGATGAGATGATTTTAGATAATCTAAGACTTAAACTTCCTGTTAGATTTTTATGTAAAGAAGATTGTAAAGGCGTTTGCACAAGATGCGGAAAGAATTTGAATTTTGAAAAGTGCGAATGTAAAGAGGAAATTAAAGTGTCTCCGTTTGACATATTAAAAGGCAGAATGTAATTTGTTTTTAAATTAAATAAAATAATGAAAAAATGTAATGTTTTCTAATTATTTGACGATACTTTAGTGTGAAATTTTATAATTTACTAATGAAAAGGTGAGATAGAGAAATGGATGAAGAAATTGCAGTTCTTGCTAAAATTCCGGTTACTATACCGTTTACAAGCATTTCTTTTAATATTGTAATTACCGAAGTAATAGTTACGTCGTGGATTATTATGGCGTTACTTATATTATGGGCGTATTTATCTACGAGAAAAATGAAGATGGTTCCGACGGGTTTACAAAATTCGGCGGAAATTGTTGTGGAAACAGTTAATAATTTTGTAAAAGGTCTTATGGGAGAGCATCATTATAGAGCTTTTGCACCATATATCGGAACTTTGGGATTATATTTATTGTTTTCTAATACGTTAGGTGCGTTGTTTTTTGCTAAACCGCCAACAAGAGATTTCTCAATTCCGGTAGCGTTGGCGATTATGACTATAATTTTGGTTATTGGTTCGAGTATTAAATATAGAGGCGTTAAAGGGTGGTTTAAATCATTGTTTGCTCCTACTCCGATAATGTTTCCGTTTAATTTACTTGAATACATAATAAAACCGTTGTCATTATGTATGCGACTTTTTGGTAATATTTTAGGAGCGTACATTTTAATGCATATGTTAATTCATTTTCCTGTTGTACCGTCGATAGCATGTCTATATTTTGATTTGTTTGACGGTGGACTTCAGGCATTTGTATTTGTCCTTTTAACTACTCTTTATGTCTCTGAGGCTATTGAGGTTGAGGAATAATTTTTGAAAGGTGGTGGAATAAATGGCAACAGGAGCAATTGCGGCTGCAATCGCAGTTTTCACAGGTATTGGTGCCGGTGTTGGTATCGGTATTGCGACAGGTAAGGCTGTTGAAGCTGTTTCAAGACAACCTGAAGCAAGTGGAAAGATTCAAACAGTTTTATTATTAGGTGCGGCTTTGGCTGAAGCTACAGCTATTTACGGCTTAGTTATAGCGCTTATGGTAAAATAGTTAAAAATTATCCGGACAGGGCGGAATATGCCTTGTCCGAAAAAGATTTTTTCAAAGTGGGTGTAAATAATGTTTAAATTTGATGAAGCGTTTTTTTCAAATTTTTTTATAACTATAATAAATTTACTGGTTTTGTTTTATATATTAAAAAAGCTTTTATTTAAACCGGTTACGAATTTTATTGATAACAGAAATGGAAAAATAGAAGATGCTATAAATTCTGCTAATTCTCTAAAAGAAGAAGTTGAGAATATGAAGGCAGAGTATGCAGATAAATTAAAAGGTGCCGGAGATGAAGGCAAGAAAATTGCTGAAGAATATAGAGATAGAGCAAGTAGCGAATATTCTATGGCGATTGATACTGCTAAGAAGGATGCACAAAAAATTATTGAAGATGCCAGACGAGAGATTGATGTTGAAAAAGATAAAGCTATTGCTGAATTAAAACAAGAGGTTGGAAATCTTGTTGTTTCTGCGAGTGAAAAAGTAATTAAGAAAAATATGGATAATGAAACTAATAGAAAGCTTATTTCGGAATTTATTGATTCGGGAGTAGCATAGAGGGAGATGAGGTTATGTCAGCATTAGAGAAGCGGTATGCAGTTGCTTTGATGGATGCGTTGAAGGCTAAAGACGAACAGCTGAAGGCGGATAAGGATTTGGCGGAAATTGCGTATATGTTTAATAATAATTCACAATTCAAAAAGATTTTGCTTGATCCGAGACTTGAACCACACGTAAAGTCTGATGTGGTGAAAGAAATTTTTGTTGATAATAACCCGATGCTTGTAAGTTTTATAAGTTTACTTATTGATAAGAACAGAATTAAGTACATAGATGGTATATCTAAAGAGTATAGCGAACTTGCTAGAAATAAGAATAATGAAATTAAATTGAAAATTGTGAGTGCGACAAAACTTACTGACGATGAAATTAATGGTATAACTGATAAGTATAAAAGAGTTTATAATGCGACGAGTGCGAGCTATGAACAATTTATAGATGAAAGTGTTATTGGCGGAGTAAAGGTAATAATAGGGAATAAAGTGTATGATGGAACAATAAAAACTCAGCTTAATAATATGTTGTAGTAATTGGGAAACAGCTTTGCTGTTTTGAATATGTAAAGTTGAATACAATATATGTTAAATATTGGATATATAAGCACTAAGGGGGAGATTAGGTTGACGATAAAACCTGAGGAAATCAGTGAAATATTGAGGAAACGAATTGAAAATTATGAGACTACAATAAAAACTGATGAAGTAGGATATGTAATTCAAGCAGGAGACGGTGTTGCCAAAGTTTATGGCTTGGATGACTGTATGTGTGGAGAACTTATAGATTTCGGAGACGGAATTCTGGGAATGGCTATGAACTTGGAAGAAGATAATGTTGGATGCGTTTTGCTTGGCGGAGACAAAGTTGTAAAGGAAGGAACAGAAGCACGTCGTACCGGGCGTTCTGTTAGCATTCCGGTTGGTGAAGAAATTATAGGTAGAGTAATTGATTCAATTGGTCGTCCGATTGATGGGCTTGGAGAATATAAAATTGAAGGATATCGTGATGTTGAATTTTTAGCTCCAGGTGTTACGACACGTGAGTCTGTAAATAAGCCATTACAAACCGGAATTTTAGCTATTGATTCTATGGTACCGATTGGCCGTGGCCAAAGAGAACTTATTATAGGAGATAGACAGACAGGTAAAACTGCTATTGCGATTGATACTATTATTAACCAAAAAGGTCAAGATGTTATTTGTATATATGTTGCAATTGGCCAAAAGGGTTCGTCTGTTGCGGGAGTTGTTGAAACTTTAAAAAGATATGGTGCTATGGATTATACAATTGTTGTATCGTCTACCGCAAGTGATCTTGCACCGGCTCAATACATTGCCCCATATGCAGGGTGTGCTATTGCTGAGTATTTTATGTATGAAAAAGGTAAAGATGTTTTAATTGTGTATGATGATTTGTCTAAACACGCTCAAGCTTATCGTGCGATGTCTTTGATACTTCGTCGTCCACCGGGACGTGAAGCTTATCCGGGAGATGTTTTCTATCTTCATTCGAGATTACTTGAACGTGCTGCGAAAATGGATAAGGAGCATGGTGGCGGTTCAATTACCGCTTTACCGATTATTGAAACTCTTGCCGGAGATATTTCGGCATATATTCCGACAAATGTTATTTCAATTACTGATGGTCAGATTTATCTAGAGAGTGAGTTGTTTTTCTCCGGACAAAGGCCTGCTGTTAATGCCGGACTTTCTGTATCTCGTGTTGGTGGTTCTGCTCAAATTAAAGCTATGAAGAAACTTGCCGGAAGAATAAGAATTGATTTGGCACAGTACCGAGAACTTGCTGCATTTGCTCAATTTGGTTCGGATTTGGACAAGTTTACAAAGGATAAATTAACGCAAGGACAACGTACAGTTGAGACATTAAAACAACAACAGTATTTAACATTGCCGGTTGAAAAACAGGTTGTAATTTTATATGCGGTTGTAAATGGTCATTTATCCGATATAGAAGTAAAAGATGTTGGAAGATTTAATACAGGATTGGTAAAACACATTGAGGAAAAAGTCCCTGAGATTTTACAATCCATTTCCGAGACTAAGGAATTGAAACCTGAGATGGAAGAAAAGTTATTAAAGGCTATTGATGATTTTAAAATTTGGTTTAAGGTGTAGGTGATTTAGGATGAAGAAGTATATTGGCGATATAATAGTTGCAATTATAGTAATATTTTGTTTTGTTTTTATAGTTAATGGTAAATTAATAGTTATTAGTTGCATTTTAGACCATAATTATTTTAATAAAGTTGTTTTTGAAGAACCTTGTTATGGTAGATGTGGGGCTAGTAAGATTTCTATGATTCAAGCATTAGAATATTATGCAAATAGTATGGATAATGTTATTAATACAGAGGAAATAATTATGTATTTAATGTTAGGAATAATCCCAATAATATTTGTTGTTATATATATACTGTTTATACGTAAACAGGAGATTGCCAAAAGATTAATATATTTAGGGATAAATATGTTAGTTTGTACTATATTATTTACATTATTTTGGATTTGTTATCAAGTGTTGATAAGCCGATAGTAAAAACTTCTACAAGACTGAAATTTTTTGAATTAGAAGAAAGTGTAATTGAGTTATAAGTATAAAATTTGTGAGGTGAAAAGTTTTGGCTAATGCGCGTGAGATTAAGCTTAGGATTAAGGGAATTAATGAAACTAAAAAAATAACTAAAGCTATGAAGTTAATATCTGCCTCTAAGCTTAAGAAAGCAAAGCTTATGCATGAGGCGACTATGCCGTTTTTTAGGAAAGTTCAGGATACAATGACTGATATTTTATCACATATGCCGGATATTGAAACTGTGTATTTTGATAAAAGAGAGAATAAAAAGGATAGGAAAATAGGTTACATAGTAGTTGCATCTGATAAAGGATTAAACGGTGGATTTAATCACAATATTATAAAATTGGCGGATAGTATAATTGATAAGAAAAATTCAGTTGTATTTCCAATCGGGAATGTGGTTATAAATCATGTCTTAAAAGAAGGATATGAAGTTATCCAAGATTTCGGCTATAACGGAGAAATTAACGATATTTCGGTTTCTCAAGAAATTGCCAATCATTTGATTGATATGTATAAGTTGGGAATGATTGACGAATTACATCTTATCTTTACGGAGATGGAGTCTGCTTTGAGTTTAAAACCTAGAGTAATTAAACTCCTTCCGCTTGAAAAACAAGAAGTTATTAATCCGGAGAAAAAAAGTGATGAGTTTATGAAACTAGAACTTGAACCGACTCCGGAAACTGTGCTTAATGTTTTAGCTTCTAAATATGTAAAAGGAATTTTGTATTCAGGTTTGATTGAATCTTATGTAAGTGAGCATTCAGCAAGAATGAATGCGATGGATAGCGCAACAAGTAATGCTGAAAAGATAATAAAACAACTTACACTAAATTATAACAGAGCGCGACAATCTGCTATTACTCAGGAGATTACTGAAATTGTGAGCGGTGCGGCGAATGTTTAGTGGGCGAGCGGTCAAGACCGCTACCTACAATGATGGTAAGTTATTTATACAGCATTGTTAGTTGGGTGCTATTTGAGTTTTGTAAGAAGGTAGTAGTATAAAAAGGAGTGGTTTTTTGTGGGAGAAGGAAAAATAACGCAGATTATTGGCGCGGTTTTAGACATAAGGTTTGAAAAAGAGGAATTGCCTTCTTTATATAACGCGATTCATATTCCGTTTGGCGATTCTTTTATAGTGGCTGAGGTTATGCAACACTTGGGAAATGATACAGTTCGTTGTGTTGCTATGTCTGCGACAGAGGGATTAAAAAGAGGAATGAAAGCAATAGATACAGGTGCACCTATTTCTGTTCCTGTCGGAGATGAAGTTTTAGGTAGAGTTTTTAATGTTTTAGGAGATCCGGTAGATGATTTGGGAGCTCCTAAATCTACGGATAAATGGGCTATTCACAGAGACCCGCCGGCGTTTACAGACCAAAAATCTGTTACTGAAATACTTGAAACCGGTATCAAGGTTATAGATTTACTTGCACCTTACGCAAAAGGTGGTAAAATCGGACTTTTTGGCGGTGCCGGTGTTGGAAAAACAGTTTTAATTCAGGAGTTAATTAGAAATATTGCTACTCAACATGGTGGTTATTCAGTATTTACCGGTGTTGGAGAACGTTCTAGAGAGGGTAATGACCTTTGGAATGAAATGAAGGAGTCGGGGGTTATTGAGAAAACGGCGTTAGTGTTTGGACAAATGAATGAACCGCCTGGAGCGAGAATGAGAGTAGCTTTAACCGGACTTACTATGGCTGAATACTTTAGAGATGTTCAACATCAAGATGTACTTTTGTTCGTAGATAATATTTTCCGTTTTATACAAGCCGGCTCTGAGGTTTCTGCATTACTTGGAAGAATTCCTTCAGCGGTTGGTTACCAACCTACTTTAACTACTGACGTTGGAGCTTTGCAAGAGCGAATTGCATCTACAAAAAATGGTTCTATTACGTCTGTTCAAGCTGTTTATGTTCCTGCCGATGACTATACTGATCCTGCGCCTGCAACTACTTTTGCGCATCTTGATGCGATTACTGCGTTATCTCGTTCGATTTCTGAACTTGGTATTTATCCTGCTGTTGATCCGCTTGAGTCGTCTTCGAGAATTTTGGATCCTAGAATCGTAGGAGAAGAACATTATAATACTGCACGTAAAGTTCAAGAGATGTTACAAAGATATAAAGAGCTTCAAGATATTATTGCAATTTTAGGTATGGATGAGTTATCTGATGAAGATAGACAACTTGTATTTAGAGCAAGAAAAATTCAAAGGTATTTATCACAACCGTTCTTTGTTGCGGAACAATTTTTGAATATTCCGGGAAAATATGTTCCGGTTAAAGACACAATTCGTGGATTTAAGGAAATTATTTCTGGAAATATGGATGATTATCCGGAGTCTGCTTTCTTTATGGCAGGTCCTATAGAAGATGTTATAAAGAATGCTGAAAATATGAATAAATAGATGTTTTAGGGAGAGGGAAGACAATGGCTAAAACTTTTAAATTTGAAGTTGTAACTCCTGAAAAAGTGTTTTTCTCTGATGAGGTAGAAATGGTTGTTTTCAATCGTGAGGATGGCGAAATGGGAGTTATGGCTGGGCATATGCCGATGGTTGTTGCTGTGGATGTTGGAATATTGAAAATTCTTAAAGATGGAGTATATAAGTTTGCAGCAATTAGTGAAGGTTTTGTTGAAATAACTGAAAAAGGTGTAACTGCTATTGTTGATGCTGCTGAATGGCCGGAGGATATAGATATTGAAAGGGCTGAGAAAGCTAAAAAATTAGCTGAAGATA
>CAYZJZ010000010.1:0-17759 GCA_964478905.1 uncultured Eubacteriales bacterium | reverse complement strand
TCTCTCCGTTTCCTAATTCCTCTACCTCTAAATACTTTAATACAGTAGCAGCAATATCCGTAAAGCCATGTCTTACTCCAAAATTCCTATTACCCTCTATATTTCTTCCGTAAATTAAAAGCGGTATGTACTCTCTCGTATGATCACATCCCGGAGTTGTAGGATCACAGCCATGGTCAGCGGTAATCATAAGTAAATCTTCATCTTTCATATTTTCTATAATCTCAGGAATTCTAGCATCAAATTCCTCCAAAGCATTAGCATAGCCCAAAGCATCATTTCTATGTCCATACTTCATATCAAAATCCACTAAATTAGTAAATATCAAACCGTTATTTACAGTTTTCATATAATCTAAAGTTTTATCAACTCCATCCATATTTCCCTTAGTATGTACAGCATCAGTAATACCTACTCCACAAAAAATATCCTCAATCTTTCCAACAGCAGCAACAGTAAGTCCGGCTTCCTTAATTTTATCTAGCATACTTATACCGGTAGGCTTTATAGAATAATCACGCCTATTAGAAGTTCTTACAAAATCTTCACTATTAGTTCCGATAAACGGTCTTGCGATAACTCTTGCCACTTCTCTTTCTCCCTTTAATAATCGCCTTGCTACCTCACAAATTTTATATAATCTCTCAAGTCCAAACGTTTCTTCATGAGCAAGTATCTGGAAATTACTATCAACCGGAGAAACATACACAATAGGATTATTTGTTCTTAAGTGTTCCTCGCCATATTCTTTCATAATATCAGTACCGGAACCGGCAACATTTCCAATTACACCATTTAATCCGGCTTCTTTAACAAATTCATCTATAAACTCCTTACTCATTCCATTAGGATTTATTCTAAAAGGAGTTTCGGTAATAATGCCGGACATCTCCCAGTGGCCAACAGTAGTATCTTTTCCAAGCGACTTTTCGCTAAGCTTTCCGTAAATTCCAGCAGTCTTCTCTATCTTCCCAAGCTCAGAATTTCCATCTATATTTGCAATTCCTAAATTTATTAAATTAGGAATTTTAAAATTTTCTTTTACTTTAGAAACATGAAGTAAAGTATTTGTACCAACATCGCCAAAATCCTTAGCATCAGGTAATTCTCCAGTTCCTACACTATCCATAACAACTAAAATAACTCTCTTCATTATATTCCCTCCATATCATTGTATAGTTAAAAAAGGGGCTGTAAAAAACTCATAAAGCATTGTACTGTATCTTGGTCAACACCCTCAAGGGAACCTTTAAATCTGATTTACATAGAGAGACAAAAAAACAATTTTTGTTTCTCTATGTAAAGTACAACGCTTTTATTTCAACGATAAACGAGTTTTTTACAACCTCCTGTATTTTTTACGCTCTAGGATGATGTTTTTGATAAACTTCTTTTAATTTATTATTAGCGAGTTGAGCATAAATTTGTGTAGAAGAAATATCCGAATGTCCAAGCATTTCTTGGATAGCTCTTAAATCCGCACCGTTTTCTACTAAATGAGTAGCAAAAGAATGTCTTAATGTATGTGGAGTTATATCCATAGAAATCTTAGCTTGGTTTTTATATTGCTTAATAATTTTCCAAAAGCCTTGTCTTGTAAGTCTTCCACCATTTGTATTAACAAATAAAGCGGTCTCATCATCAGTATGAATCATAGCATTTCTAGCTTCTTTTAAATAAGCAGAAATCGCATTACAAGCAGTAGTTCCAACCGGTATAACACGCTCTTTATGAGCACTTCTACATTTAATGAATCCCATTTCCAAATTAATATCTTCAAGATTTAAATTAATAAGTTCAGAAACTCTTATTCCTGTAGCATATAAAACTTCTAGCATCGCCTTATCTCTATATCCCTTTAGATCAACACATTTAGGTTGTTCAAGAAGTAAATTAACTTCACTTACAGACAAAATTTTAGGCAATTTTTTCTCCATTTTAGGAGACTCTAACCCTTCTGTCGGGTCTTCCTCAACTTCTTTAGTTCTAACCATATATTGGTAAAAAGAACGAATAGACGCTAAATTTCGTGAAATTGTAGAAGTAGCCTTACCTTGTTTTTGTAAATACATTAAATAAGTTATAATGCTAGTTTTATTAACATTTTTAAAATTTAAATTATTACTATCTATATACGACATATACTGATCAATATCTCTTCTATATGACTGTAATGTATTATCTGATAATTTTTTTTCATTTTCCAAGAATTTAATAAAACTTGATATATTTTTATCCACAGTATCATCCCTCTCTAAAAACGTTACGGTTCATTTTATCATTTATTAAAAATTTATTCAAGCTATTTATGTAAATTTGCTAAAAATTTTTATTACTATTCAGACTTGATATTATTTTTCCAACCTGCGAGTCTAAACAGTAACTTTTTTTCAAATTTAATAATCGCTTCCGAGTATTACAGTTACATCAACTTTAGCATTGCTGTCAAACTCTTCTTTTAATTTGCCTTTTCCTAAAAAATTCTTTATTTCTTTAGCGTATTCATTATTAGTATTATTAATTATAGTAGTTTTTATGCTATCCGTATTACCATTATTCCCAATTTTCGTAACATTATATCCTTCTTCTTTTAACTTTGTAGCAACAGAATTGGCAAGACCATTTCTAGTCGTTCCATTTAATACTTCTACTTTAATTTCAGACTTCTTTTTCTCTACTGTACTATTTGTAGAAGTAGTTACAGCTACGTCGTCATTTGTAGTTTCATCTTCTATTACGTCATCATTTATAAATAATTCGTCTACAAGTTTCTTAGTCTCCTCTACATCATGTACAAAGTACGAAACATTACCAATATATAGACCTTCTCCGGGTAAAGTTTCTATTCTAAGTTTAGATGTATCAAATTTTTTAACATCATCAATATAACCTAAAATTTCTCCGAAAGTTATATCCGTCTTTACAGATTCCAACCCAAGTTTTATCAAATCTCCAAGTTTTAATAAAGTAGCAGGTTTTAATACCTCAGAAACAGCAGACTTTATAAATTTCTGTTGTGTTTCAATTCTTTGGACATCTCCTAAAGGATAACCTTTTCTAAATCTTATGAATTGCTCTGCTTTTTTCCCGTCTAAAACTTGGTAACCTTTCTTAAGGTCAATATGCAAATCTTGTTCATTATCATCATATTTCATATCAAACGGTACATCCATAGGAATTCCACCAATTGCGTCTACCATTTTTCTAACAGCTCCGGTATCTAATAAAACATAATTATCTACCGAAATTCCTGTTAAATCTTTAACCTTTTCGGCAAGAAAATTTATATCACGTTTTTTAGTAGCATACGCAGAATTTATTTTCCCGTCAACACTTCCTATAATCTTCGTATCTCTAGGTATAGACATAGCATTAATTCTACCAGTTTTAGGGTTATATCTAGCTAACATAATAAAATCAGTTAGCGGTCCATCAGGATGCAGTCCGGCAATTAAAACAGTTTTCGTTTCTTTATCTTCTTTATCCTCATCACTATCATTCGTTAAATCTCCTAATTCTTTTCCGGATACTTTAGTATATAAAATCACAGAACCGAATACAATTCCCACAAATACAAACAGTATAAGCACAAATTTAATAACCAACTTTATAAATTCTTTCAAAGCTAAAACCTCCAATACTAGTTACATCTTTCCTTTGCAGCATTTAATGCATCTATACTTTGCTGATGAATATTCTTTCCAACTTGTTTTACATTTTCCATACAATATTCAAGCGACATAATAAGCGCCTTATCAAGATCAATAAACGCCATTTCGCGTATTGGATCTAGTCCCTCTAAAGTACGACCATCCTCTATTAAATCAGAGATGTATAAAATCTTGTCCAATTCAGTCATATTTTCATTAGCTAACGTGTGAAAACGTATGCTCTCTTCGACTTCGTCGCTAACATTAAACTTCTTTTTAGCAATATCTGCACCAACATCAGCGTGTAAAATTCCGGGAGTCTGTAATTTTATTTCATCAATTTCAATCCCATTATCTTTACAATATTGTATAAGTTCTTCATTAGACATATTTTTCGCACAGTCATGAAGTAAACCGGCAATTTGAGCTTCATTTTCGTCAATATTATAATGTCTTGCAAGTCTCTGTGCCATATCCATAACGCCCAAAGAATGGTTAAACCTTTTTTCCTGTAATCTTCCCTTTAAGAACTCTATAATTTCGTTTTCTAATTTTTTATCCAATTTACTTCTTCCCTTCATTTCCTTCTTTACTTGCTAAATCAACATTACCGACAAATGTAAATATCTCATCAGTTACATTCGGCACAAAAGAATTAATTACATTACCCAATTTCGAGTTTGGTAATTCACTTTTTATAGGTTCTAACGATGAAATTGGTAACCAATTAATAACAAGCATAAGTAAATAAGTAATAACTATTCCTTCAGCCATTCCGGCAATAATTCCGCCAATTTTATTAATCTCATTTAATATCGGTAATTTTACAATACTATTTAATATAGAAAAAATAACCGAGAAAAGTATTTTCAATAAAATAAATAAAACAATAATCGAAAGAACATTTATTACTCTTAAAACTATATCATGCAACATTTCATCAGACATTATAGAAACCGCCTTATTAAAAAGAGTCGGATGACTATATACCCAGTCTAATATAACAATATCTAATTTAAAACTACTTACAACGAATTGAGAAAAAAACGGAGTAAGTAAAACTGAAAAATAAGCAATCGCAATCCATTGTACTAAGCTAAACACCGTACCTAAAATTCCTTTATAGTAACCTAAAAATGTAAATATACCAATTATTATTAAAACAGCTATGTCTGCTTTGCTCATTGTTTCTCTCCTTTTTTAGATATTATAGCTCTTGTATTTCCAGAGTAATCTTTTATTATATCTAAAACTTCAAATCCATTTTCAAGTAATATTTTTTCTACCTTTTTCGCCTGATCATATCCAAACTCAAGCGCTAAATATCCATTTTCTTCAAGAAATTCTTTAGCCTTTTTTATAATCTTTCTATAAAACTCAAGTCCATCCTCTCCACCATCTAGTGCAATTATAGGTTCTCTTTGGACATCTCTTGCCAAAGTTTGTATTTCCTTACTCGGAATATATGGCGGATTAGACACAATTATGTCAAATTTATTCATTGGCAAATTATTAAACAAATCCGAAAGAATAAATTTTACATCGGCATTATTTATCTTAGCATTTTCTTTAGCAACTGCTAAAGCATTTTCGCTTATATCTACTCCATAAAGTAATACATCTTTAAGCTCTTTCTTTAGTGTTATAGCAATACAACCTGAACCAGTGCATAAATCCAATATGCTGTTTGCTTTTACTTCTTTAGCTAATTTTATAACTTTTTCAACCCAAACTTCAGTATCTGACCTTGGCACAAGTACACTTTCATTTACTAAAAAATCATATCCGAAAAAGCAACAATTCCCGACTATATATTGAAAAGGCTCTCCTTTAATTCGTCTATCAATTAAGCCGTCAAAAACTTCTTTTTCCGTTTTTTCAATTTCATCTTCGATATGTATCATAACCCATTCTACACTTTTTTTCAGTACATTGGCAAGAAAAAGTCTAGCTTCATAAAGACCATTTTCAACACCAGACACAGCCAATTCCTCTTTAGCCTCATTTAGCACATCAATTATCTTCATCTATTGCCCCCTTTAGAGCAGTAATAGCAATAAATATTTGTAAATCATCAGGTTCTCTTGTTGTAAAACATTGGAACCACATTCCCGGCATAGCAAGCGCTCTTCCGAGCTTACCCTTTAACTTCCCGAAAAAGCTTATAATCTCATAAGAAATTCCAGCAACAACAGGAAGCAACACAATTCTCTCAAGTATTGTAAGTATTAAATTATCCGATTTGAAAAATGCAAAAACAATAATACTTATAAGCATAACAACAAATATAAAACTTGTACCACATCTCGGATGAAATCTCGAATATTTTTTTACATTTTCGACAGTAACTTCTTCTCCGGCCTCAAAGCAATTAATAGTCTTATGTTCAGCCCCATGGTATTCAAAAACACGTTTAACATCATTCATCAAAGAAATCAAAAATAAATATATAAAGAACAATGCAATTCTCATTCCACCTTCGATAACATTAAACCATATTCTGTCATTTAGGTCAACATTATTAAAAAATAGACTAGCTACAAAAGTAGGAAGTATAAAAAATACGGCAACACAAAATACTATAGCCAATAAAAGCGATACAAACACAACCCAACCTTGTTGTCTATCTACTTTAGCTCTTTCCTCAACCGACATTTCTTCCTCTTTAGAAACAACAAATTTATCTTCCGTACTTTTTTCTTCCATATCAAAATAGTCAGCAGAATAAATCAATGTTTTCATTCCTAACGCCATAGACTCAAAGAATGACACAATTCCTCTTAGTATTGGCAAATTCAAAATTTTTACTTTATCCTTAACCGAAGTAACATTTCCTTTATCTAAAATTACGTTTCCATTATATTTTTTTAAAGCAACTGCATACTTCTTAGGGCCTCTCATCATAACCCCTTCTATAACTGCTTGTCCACCTATCTTGGGTCTCTTTTCCATAATATTATCCTCACCCTTCTATTTCTTAACCAAATTATTTTTTTGCAATTACAAAAATCTTACCCTTATTAATATGGTCTGTTTCTATTTTTACTACATTCATACCTGCTTCATTTAATAACAATTTAATTGAATTTTGTGAAAAAACATTTACAACTCCAACCTTAGCCCATAGTGGTCTTTCATTTAATGTAGAATATGAATTTTCAAAATCAAAAATATTAAATACCGCAATTCCGCCACAATTTAGCCTACTCGCTATATTTTTTATTTTATTTTTCAACTGATACGACTGGGTAATATATTCATCAATCAAAACTGCATCAAATTTCCCGCCAATTTTCGTATTGCCCGAAACTACATTATACCCTTTAGAATTTCCAACTTCAAACAAGTAATCATTTTCAGAAAAAGCAAGTATATCTTTACTTTCGGTACAGTTTTCAAGACATTCAAACAACCTATATATACCTTCTATTTCTCTTTCATCATATTCTTTTGGCATAGTAGATAAAAACTTCATCTTATCCTTAATTTCATTATTCAAGAATATATGCTTACACTCTTCACACTTCATATATCCCGAAATTACCGGAAAATCATAATCCAGTCTTTCGTCATTTATATTACAAAATGTTGCAAACTGTCTAGTTTCCCTTCCACATACAGGGCATACTTTATTATAAACTTCTTTCTTTTTAGAAAAAACATAATTATAGTTTTGGTGTTCACGAGGTAATAGTTTATTTGCCAGCAATAAATTCTCACAAAAAGCTTTTTCATAACAATAAAAACTCAAATCAGGCTTGTTGAAATGATTGTAAATTTCTCCAAGTTCATAATAACATATATCTTGACAATAATTAAACTTAAGTGCAATTTTATAATATTTTTCGGCATATGCATAGGCTTTATTTAATTTCGCTTTATTCGCAAATTCAAATAATTCTTTAATTTGTGAACGAACACCAATTATAGGATTGCTTTTCATTTCTTCACAAAACTTATCAATATTTAAGAAAAATATATCGTCAGAATTAATATCTTTAATTTTATCTAATCTATGAAGCTTTTTCATTTCAACATAAGCATCAAATAATTCAAAATAATACTTAAGCTTTTCATCGTCCGCTTCCAATAGTTCACATATCAAAACCAACTCAACATTTAAATATCCGCCCTTAATCGCCTTATCTAAGACTTGTTCAATTTCATTAAATCTACCTTCTCTAAAATATATACAAGCTAAAATAAAGTCTATGTATATAATGGTATCATTATCTTCTTCATGTTCTTCTTCTAAATACCATTCTATACATTTCTTAGCTATATCGTAAGAATAGCAATTAAAATAATAATCTATAACATCATGCCATAATTTATCATTTTCTACCTTTAGCGACTTAATATATTTTTTCAAAATATCATCATTAGCTACAAAAGCAATTTCTTTAAAAATATCAAAAGCAATTTGATATTCATTTTCATTTGTACAACTTAATTCTTCTTCGTTAAAATACGCATTAATAATTTTTGAAAAAACAGGCAAAATATTTCCGGATAAACTGATGTATTTTTCTTTTCTATTACCTGAAATAATAGCAGCCGAAACAAATACAAGCGCTCTTGAATCTTTACTTTCATTAAATACATTCATATATGTGTCTATAATTTCATCAAATTTTTCAGTAAGTAGTCTTGAAGTAAAGAACGATGCATCAACTTCATTGAACTTTCTATTATATTTAACAAAATAATATAAAAAAGTATCATGAAATCCGGTAAGTCTTAAGTTCTCTTGTAAAAATTTTAATACATCTTTGTCTTCTATATTGTATATAGAATTTATAAACAAAACTATATCTTCACTTTTTTGTTCTCCAACAACATAAAGTATTCCAATTAACGCTCTTAAATTAGAATAATCCGCTTTAACAGAATTAACAAAGTACTCTAGAGCCTTTGATTTATCACCTGTTAAAAGTTCATATTCACCCAAAACTAAAAACGCATCTGATGCTCTGGAATAAAAAGAATTAACACTATCCGGATGATTTTTTTCAAAATCTTTCGAAAGCTTTACTGCCTCTTTTAGAGCCAATATCGCACGTTTTCTATTAATATCGTAAAACATATTGTACTCGTAATACTTAAAAATAGGATTTCCCGGGAATGAATTTTGAGCATTTTTCAGTAATTCCAATCTTTCCTCAAAAGAATATTTATTAGGCAATTTATTTACCAATTTAAGCATATTATCATCTAATGTCGAGCCAATATTATATTGAGAAATTTTTTCCCTATAATAAGGTATACCGGAAATTAATTTATAAAAATAATCGGCCATCTCCGGATTTATATTAAGATTTTCTCTTAAGCCATAAAAATAATCTATCGGAGAAGATTTCCCAAGAGCAAAAGTCTTATCAAGCAGTACTTTATTTCGCTTAGCTTTATTTGCCAAAACTTTTCTCATATAACCGGAATGATTAATTGTAAATAAATCTGTATATAGTGAAGGAAGCGGTTCATTTTTTATCTCATCAAATAATACCTCGTGAATCGGTCTTTCAAACCTTATATTCTTATCTTTCTTAAAAACACGCAAAGTGCTTCCGACTTCTAAGACTTCTGTTTCGTCCGCAAAATTCACCAATTTACAAGCTACACCAAAATACCCGTTTTTTATTGTACTTTCTATCGCTTCTTTTATTTTTGATGCGGAATTACCATCAAACCACTCGTCAGCATCCAAAAAAATAATCCAATCTCCTGTACAATTATCCAAAGCAAAGTTCTTTGCAGAAGAAAAATCATTGTTCCACTCATAATTTAATACTTTTGCTCCCGCTTTTTTAGCGACTTCAACAGTATCATCAATAGAACCTGTATCTACAATAACAATCTCGTCAACATACTCTTTATAGCTATTAATAGATTTAGCTATATTTTTAGCTTCATTTTTAGCAATAGTACATGCTGATAACTTTATTTCCATTTAATTTCTCCTTTTTCATAAGTAATAAATAACCATAAACATCATACTGTTTAAAAAGTTAAAAATCAATAACTATGCACAACTAAGTATTCTTTTCAAATCTCCAAGCATCTTCGCACATTTCATTAATATCAAGTTCAGTTTTCCAATTAAGCTCGTTATACGCCTTAGTCGCATCAGCATAAAAAGCAGGTAAATCACCGGCTCTACGCCCAACAACTTCATACGGAATTTTTAAATTATTAGCTTTTTCAAAAGCATTTATAATTTCAAACACAGAAACGCCTTTTCCTCTGCCTAAATTATAAATATTAACTCCCTCTTTTATTTTTTCAAGAGCCTTTAAATGACCTTTTGCTAAATCAACAACATGAATATAATCCCTAATACAACTTCCGTCCGGAGTATCATAATCATCTCCGAAAACATTTAGCTTAGGTAAAACTTTTTTCGCAACTTTGGTAATATACGGCATTAAGTTATTCGGTATTCCATTCGGTTCTTCGCCAATTAAACCGCTCTTATGAGCTCCAATAGGATTAAAATATCTAAGAATAGAAAGAGAAAAATTAGGATTTACCTTAGCAACATCAATTAAAATCTTTTCACAAACCGCTTTAGTTTCGCCATAAGGACTGGTAGCCGGTAATAACTCCATAGTTTCTACAAATGGCGGTTTATTATTACCATATACAGTTGCAGAAGAAGAAAAAACAAATTTATTAACATTAAACTCCAAACACAATTTACTTAAATTAATTGTACTTAAAATATTATTGTAGTAATAATCAAGCGGCTTTTGTACAGACTCTCCCACAGCTTTTAATCCTGCAAAATGAATTACTCCATCAAAATTATAAGATTTAAAAATCTTCTTTGTAAGTTCATACTCCGTAACATCAACCTCAAAAAAATCTACCTTTTTACCGGTAATTTCTTCAATTTTATCAATAACCTCTCTCTTACTATTAACAAGGTTATCCGCTACAACTACTGAATATCCCGAATTTAACAATTCGACACAAGTATGTGAGCCAATATATCCAGCTCCTCCAGTAACTAAAATATTCATATTTCTTCCCCCTCCTTAAGCTTTATCTATTTTCGGCATTACGCCGATAATATTCTCCATATCCTCTGGCAATTTAGCTATAATTTCAATCTTCTTATAAGTAATCGGATGAACAAAACACGTTTTATACGAATGTAAAGCTTGTCTATTAATTAAGTCAGTTTCAATATCAGAATATAAGCCATCTCCCAGTATAGAATGTCCAATAGCCTTACAATGTACTCTTATTTGATGTGTTCTTCCGGTTTCAAGTCTTAGCCTAAGAACCGTCAAATTTTCTAATCTTTTTATAACATTAAAATGTGTAACCGCCCGATCGCCGTCAGGTGCTACCATTCTAAGCATTATACTACTTGTATCCCTCTTTATAGGCAAATCAATCGTACCAAAATCTTCTTTTACAATACCATTTACAATAGCAATATATTCCTTGGTAAAAAGTCCTGATTGCATCTGTTTAGTTAAAATATCTTGAGAATATTCATTCTTAGACATAACAATAACTCCAGACGTTTCCCTATCCAACCTGTTTACAAAATGTAATTTAATATGTTCTCCCTTACTTTCAAGATAATGTTTAACGAAATTAGCTAAAGTCCCACTTTGATGAAGGCAAGTCGGATGAACAACCATATTTCCTGACTTATTAATTACAAGCAAACTATCATCTTCATATAGTATATCAATATCACAAGCCTCTGCCGTTATATTTTCCGCCACTCCATAAGACGCGACATTTACCGAAATTTCATCACCTATCTTAGCCATTCCATTAATCCAAGCCTCTTTTCCATTACAAAAAATACACTTGTTCAATTTTAACTTTCTTAATAAGCGAGATGAAATATCAAATTCTTTAACTATAATCTCTTTTATTGTACCTTCTTCTTTCACAACACACCTAAGCCAAGTCTCTTTCAAAACAAAATACTCCTTTTTACCAAAAACAAAATAAAATCATAAACACATATGGTCTCTTGCAAGTTGAGTAACAATTCTTCCTCTCGGAGTCCTACTGATAAATCCAAGTTGAAGCAAATATGGTTCGTAAACATCTTCAATAGTATCCGGATCTTCTCCAATCGCCGCAGCCAAAGTATCTAATCCAACAGGTCCACCTGCAAAATTCTTTATAATAGCGTTCAACATAATCCGATCTATATTATCAAGCCCCAACTCGTCTATTTCAAGCTTTTCCAAAGCATTTTGTGCAATGCTGAGAGTTATCTTTCCGTCTCCTTTTACTTGTGCATAATCTCTTACACGTTTTAACAACCTGTTAGCAATTCTCGGTGTACCACGTGAACGTGAAGAAATTTCAAGCAAAGCTTCATCCTCTATCTCTGTTTTTAAAATTTCAGCTGAACGCTTAACAATTTTAGACAAATCTTCCGGAGTATAAAGCTCTAATCTTTGTATAACTCCAAACCTATCTCTTAGAGGTGACGTAAGCATTCCAGCTTTCGTAGTAGCTCCGATTAGTGTAAATTTAGGCAAGTCCAGTCTTATAGAACGTGCTGAAGGACCTTTTCCGATAATTATATCTAACGCAAAATCTTCTAATGCCGGATATAATACTTCTTCTACACCTCTATTCATTCTATGAATTTCATCTATAAATAAAACATCGCCCTCACTTAAGTTAGTAAGTATTGCCGCTAAATCTCCGGCACGTTCTATTGCAGGCCCTGACGTAATTCTTATATTAACGCCTATTTCATTCGCAATAATATTCGCCAATGTAGTTTTACCAAGTCCCGGAGGACCATACAATAAAATATGGTCCAGAGCCTCATTCCTTAACTTAGCAGCTTCTATAAATACTAAAAGGTTTTCTTTTACTTTATTTTGACCGGTATATTCCTTTAACCATTTAGGGCGCAATGAAGTTTCTTCTGTATCTTCATCTTTCACTCCCGGGCAAACAATTCTTTCATCTTCATTCATTACAAAATACTCCTTATATTATTAAAATTAATCACCAAAACTAATTCCCATAGTCCTTGCAACATTAATTAACTCGTGATTTACAGGCACAGTCTTTAGCTGACCTACCGCTTCTTCTAAAGAAACATAAGAAATTTGGCCATCAACTAAAGCAACCATTTTTCCGAAAATTCCTTGCATAGCAAGTTCCATAGCCTTAACACCATATCTTGTAGATAAAATTCTATCATACGGCGATGTTTGACCACCTCTTTGGATATGACCTAAAACAGTAGCACGAGTTTCAATTCCTAATCTTTCCTCAATATCGTCAGCCAATTTATTAGCAATTCCACCAAGTCTTATAGCATCAGGACTGTATTTTAATACTTTTCTTACAACAACCTCTCCGTCCTTTGGCTTAGCTCCTTCCGAAACAGCAACAATGGTATAATGCTTTCCGTTATCCGTTCTTTCACGAATAGCTTCACAAACCTTGTCCAAGTCATAAGGAATTTCAGGTATTAAAATAACAGAGGCAGCACCGGCAATTCCAGCTTCTAATGTAAGCCAACCGGCATATCTTCCCATTATTTCAACAACAGCAACTCTATTATGAGATTCTGACGTAGTTTTCAGTTTATCAATAGCTTCAGTTACAGTAGTAACCGCAGTATTAAATCCGAAAGTAACATCAGTCGCATTTAAATCATTATCAATAGTTTTAGGAACTCCTATTACAGGAAAACCTAACCTAGAAAAATCTCTACCGGAAGTAAGCGTGCCATCTCCACCAATAACGAATAAGCAATCTACTCCATGATTTTTCAAAATTTCAATACAATGTCCCGACATATCTACCGGCTTAGAGTCTCTTGTTTTTAAAAATTGGAAAGGGTTGTCCTTATTAGAACTTCCTAAAATCGTTCCGCCTTTATCTATAATACCTCTAACAGTTTGTGCGGTAAGCGGAACCCATCTGTTTTCAACTAATCCTCTATACCCCTCTTGAAATCCTATAACTTCCAGACCATACTTTTCAGTAGCAGATTTAGTAATAGCTCTAATTACAGCATTAAGACCGGGACAGTCTCCCCCGGCAGTTAAAATAGCAACTTTTTTCATTAGTAATTCCCCCTCAATATATTAAATAATTAATTCTAACGTCTTAACATCAATTATAATATCGCATTTTTTCTTAATTTTATCAATACCATTTTCAAGATTTATTTTAAGTCCTTCAGACTTTAATACACTATCAGCAATTCTCCTAGAACGCGGATAATCCGGAATAGTCAAAAAACGGCAATATTTAGTAACACGCATTATTATTTTTTCCGCCAGTCTTGCATCTTCATGCGAAAAAACAAAAGCCAAATCAAGAGGACCAAAATCCTCAAACCTTTTCTTAAACTTTTGCTCAAAATAAACAGGTAAATATTCATCTTCCGCTTCAACCGTTATGCCTTTTCTTTTTGCATATTTAACTATTTTTTTATTATACTCCGGCAAAGTAATAATATCATAGTCAGCATTACTAAGCTGATTTATTATATTCTTGTATCCGCCTTTTCCGTAAATATCTACTTCAACAATAGGATTACCAAAAAGCCATCTTTCATTACAAATATGCATTCTTGAAACCTTAATTTTTTTCATACTCACTTAACCTCTATTTCATAACTTATAATAAAATATTCAATTTATTTTAGTTTAATGATTGCAAGTTCTAATCTTTTTCACTCTTACCAAAACTCATTTTCTCATCAACTCCTAATCTATTATAAATAATTATATTAAATTTTTACAGCCCCTTTATTTGACGTTAAGTTATTAATATGATAAATTTATCGTGTATTAAATCGAAATGAGGTAATATATATGGATAAAAAATTAATTAGTATTATAGTTCCTTGTTATAATGAAGAAAAAACTGTTCCGCTTTTTATGGAAGAAATAACAAAAATCGAAAATCAAATGAAAAACGAGTCAAATGTTAACTTTGAATACATATTTGTTGACGATGGTTCAAAGGACTCCACTGCTTCTATATTAAAAGATTTTTCAAAAAAACAAGATAATTTTAATTATGTTATACTCTCAAGAAACTTTGGTAAAGAAGGTGCTCTATATGCCGGTCTTCAAGCTTCAAGAGGCGATTTTGTTGCTGTTATGGACGTTGACCTTCAAGATCCACCGTACTTATTAAAAGAAATGTATAATTCAATTATATCTAATGAATATGACTGTGTAGCAACAAGAAGAATTGACAGGAAAGGCGAACCACCTATCCGGTCTTTCTTTGCAAGAATGTTTTACAAACTTATAAATAAGATATCTTCTACAGAAATTGTTGACGGAGCTAGGGATTATCGCTTAATGACAAGAGATATGGTTAATGCAATTTTGTCTATGTCTGAGTACAATAGATTTTCAAAAGGAATTTTCGGCTGGGTAGGATTTAGAACAAAATGGCTTGAATATGCCAATACCGAACGTGTTGCCGGAGAAACAAAATGGTCATTTTGGAAACTGTTTTTATATTCATTAGACGGAATAGTTGCTTTCTCCACTGCTCCGCTTGCCATTGCTTCAGTTATGGGATTAATTTTTTGTATAATTGCTTTTTTAATGATTTTAGTAATAATTGCAAAGACCTTAATATATGGAGATCCTGTTGCCGGTTATCCGTCTTTAGTTTGTATTATATTCCTTATCGCCGGAGTTCAACTATTTTGCATCGGAGTTCAAGGTCAATACATTGCAAAAACTTATTTAGAAACTAAAAAAAGACCTATATACTTAGTTAGAGAGTCAAATTTAAAAAGTAAAGAGGGATAAAAATGAAAGAACTGATAAATAAAGCGTTAAAAATATATAAAGATTATAAAATGCCTATTTTGTACATTTTCTTTGGTGGACTTACTACTTTAATTAATATTGCTGTTTATTCTTTATTTTACTATTTCGTAAAAATAGGAAATATACCGAGTAATATTGTCGCTTGGATTTTAGCCGTATTTTTTGCTTTTGTAACGAATAAACTTTATGTCTTTGAAAGCAAATCCGGTTCCGTTTGGTATGAACTCGCCACATTTTTAGTTTGTCGTGCCGGCACAGGTTTACTTGACCTTGGAATTATGTATTTATCCGTTGATGTACTAAAACTAAATGAATTAATTATGAAAATTTTATCAAATGTTATTGTTATTGTATTAAATTATGTTTTTAGCAAATTAATTATTTTCAAGAAAAAAGCACAAAAAACTCGTTTATACTAAATATAAAGCATTGTACTTTACCTAACTTAGAAAGTACAATGCTTTTTGTTTTTAACTATTTCTTTTTATCTTATTGCTCGTCGTCTTATCAAAAGGTTTCTCTCTTACAACTACTTTTCCGACTCTCTTATACATAGGAAGTTCCTTAGTAATCTCGGTTATATCTTTTCTAAGTCTTTCTTCAGGCTTATCTATTCCCAACTCTTTTACGCTTTCTTCATTTAATACAACCTCAGCCAAAAGACCTGTTTCAACTCCTCTATCATTCTTTATTCCTTTAACTACAACTTCCAAAACATAAGGAATACTCATAATATAGTTTTCTATTTCTTCCGGGAAAACATTTTTTCCGTTATCTAACACGATTAAATTCTTCTTTCTACCGGTTATCATAAGTTGACCCTTATCATTAATTCTTCCATAATCACCTGTATTAAACCAACCATCCTTTAACACTTCATTCGTTAATTCCGGGTTTTTATAATATCCCATCATTACAACGTCGCCTTTTACCAAAATTTCGCCATTTCCGTCCTCGTCTTCATTAATAATTTTTATCTCACAGCACGGCAAAATAGTTCCAACAGTCGCAGGGTCATTAAAATAATCCCTGTTCGCACTGACTAATGGAGAACATTCAGTTATTCCATAACCGTTAATTAAATCTATCCCTATCGCATCAAAAAAATCTCCAAGTTCCGCTCTAATAGGAGCACCACCGCATACAACCTTTATCAAGTTGCCCCCAAAGGCATCTAAAACCGTCTTGAATAGTTTCCTTCTAACATCAATTCCGACTTTTCTCAATAAATTACTTATTTTTATTAAAGTCTTAAGTCCTTTTTCTTTTCCTGTTTGTCGTGCATTAGTCCAAATCTTCTTATAAAAAACTTCAACAAATGCGGGAACTAAATAAACATAGTCAGGCTTGTATAATTGCAGATTCTTTTGAACAGTTTTTAAATTCTCATTAATACAAATTGTAGAATGATGATGCAAAGACACTAGAATTCCGGATACAGCTTCATAAGTATGATGGTACGGTAAAACCGATAAACATCTTTCATAAACCGTCGAAACCCTTAAACCATGGTAAACACTATTTACAAGATTATGTTCAGAAAGCATTACACCTTTCGCCATACCGGTCGTACCAGAAGTATATACAAGCATTTTCAACTTATTTTCATCAGTTTTAATATCACAATATTTCCTTGCGCCATTTTCATAGAGTTTCTTTCCACTATCTTTTAACAATTTATAGGATAAAAACTTCCCTTCATTTTCAGTTCTTTCAAATCCAACAAAATATTTAATATTTTTCAAGTTCTCTTGATTTTCCATTAAGTCCTTTTCATATTTTTTAGCATAAAACAATACTTCACTATCACTATTATTTAATACATTAACTATATCGCGACAAGGTAACTCCTTATCAACCGGAACTATAACTCCAAAGCTTTTTAACACAGTAAGGTAAACAGTAACCCAGTTATAACTATTATCTCCAATAACGGCTATATGTTTATCTTCCACATTTAAATCCGCCAAAGCTTCTCCTAAATAAAATGTATCATTTTGGAATTCATTGTATGTTACATCTTTTATTTCATCTTTCACTTTATATTTAAAAGCAATTTTATCAGGCACTTCTCTTACAGCAATTTCAAGAATTTCTTTTATACTTCCAAACTTTTGAACTTCATTTAAAGGATAATCTTTTTGTTTATTCATAATGCACCGACTCCTTATTTCTAATCTTCAAACTAATTATATTTCTATTAATTGTCAAAGTCAATCAGTTGAAAAATTTAAATATTTTTAGAATGTAGGTTTGTCAAACATATGTCACACTTGTGCATAAATAAATACTTTGAAAT
>CAYZJZ010000009.1:0-18217 GCA_964478905.1 uncultured Eubacteriales bacterium | reverse complement strand
ACTCTTTCGAGCTGGATTTTTTGTTAAGGCGTCACTATTTTAGGACAGCCTCTTAAATTTAACCCTTTCTTTTTGCATACCAAACATCAATATTTTCCTTGCCGGTATTTATTTTTTCTTTATACATAATATCCATATCTCCGCCAATTAGAGCACAAAACTCACCATTTGAAGTCATAACCGGTATATAATGAGAATTCTTAGCAAGCTCTATAACTAGCAAATCACTTTCAGTTGAAATCTTTTCTCTAAGTTTTTCTACACTTGGATATCCGACAATCATAGTTTCACAAAACTTAGTTTGAAGTTCATATTTATTCGTATCACTTAGTGCCGCATATAAAGTAATAGCAGAACTCGAAGTATTTTTACTGAGTATCTCTTTACAATCAGTTTGAGTATAAGTTTTAGCATCTTCCAACGTCATTTTGTCGTTATAATGTAATTTATTAAAAGAATCCTTTAACTCAGTAGAAGCAACAAACTCAGGAGTAGGAGCACTATCCACAGTTTTATAAACCATATTTTTAGCAGAATTAGCACGTTTTACAGGAATCTTACTTTTTAATACAACATTTTTAAAACTCATTACATCTTTTATACTTTTTATTTTATCGACCCTATCGCTTACCTCTTTATACGAATTATATCCTTCTTCAACCTTCTTAGCCATTTCATTTAGTGAAAAAAGCTTTTCTTTAAGTTTACTCTTTTCAATGTTTGCAGAATATATACTTTCTTTTAATTCATATATTTCATTACGTTTACTCTTCATCCCTCTATCCTCCTACGCATTCAACTTTAGCTGTTCTTTCTTAAATACTCTCTTAATCCTATTTACAATAGAATTCTCATGAGTAATAGCTATATAACGCATAGCAGAAAAAATATTAGAAGTAGCTTCTTTTACTTCACGTATTTTACTTTCCATATTTTTTATTTGAAGTTTCCTATCCTTTATTTTATTATCAACCTCATCAATAGCCTCATACAAAGACTCTATCTCAGAATTAGCAGACTTTAGCTCAGTCTCTTTAGTACTCTTAACATTATCTAAAATATCCATTATATTCTTTTCGTTAACAGATTCATTATCAAATAAAAAAGTAAGATTACCCTTATCATCTAAAATAGGAGTTATTACTTCATCACAAGCATTCTTCAAAAACGCCAATGACTCTATAAATTCCGAATACTTACGTAATTTTTCAATACCATCAAAAGTCATCTCAAATTTAGCAAATATTCCAAACTTAACATGGAATTTTCCACGAATTATGTACTCCTCTTTCCAAGGATTAACCTCAATAAATACGTACGAACCAGAATAATGACTAAATAACGACTCCAAGTTATTTTTTATTTTAATTTTCTCATAGAACGTAAGAACATTTTCCTCAACAGTATTTTCCAAAGTTTTATCTTGTGTAGCAAGCATAGTTATCCCATCCTTTCAATATATATTCTACTTTTTTAAAATAACATTTGCAAGTCATTTAAGAAAATATTTATTAGAAAATATTACTTAAAACCAATAAATAACTTAGAAAGCAAAATCAGCTATAATCTACCAACAGTAGAAAATAGCTGACAAAATCAAAAAATCTTTTTCATGGCATTCGAGCTTATAACAAAAAAATTTTATTCCCAAATTTTAATTATAGAAAGTTTAGTTATAAATTGAACTTACTCCTAGCTCTCTATATCTTCTGAAACATATACTGCTCCATTTTTACCTTCATACTTTTTCTCATTTTTATTTTTTTCATCATCTTTAGAAATCAATTCCTGCAATTTATTCAACAATTCAGGGATATAATCAACCAACTTGTCCGTAACAGACGGTTGATCAGCAGGAATAAACTTAACTTGGTCACTTGATGCAACTAAAAAGCCGACAGGATGTATAGTAACCCCTGCACCACTTCCTCCGCCAAACGGCAATTGTTTTTCTGTTGCGTTTCCAAATTCGCTACCTCCGGCAGCAAATCCAAATGAAACTTTCGAAATAGGAATAATCGTAGTTCCGCCCGGAACAGTTACAGGATTTCCTACAATTGTATTTACATCAACCATTTCTTTAATATTACTCATAGATGCAGACATTAAGCTATCTATCGGATGTTCATTACTCATACTACTTTCCTCCCTCTTTTATATACATTATTAATAGTTTAACAACATATTTAGCTTTTATTCTAATTTTGGCAGAAGCCTCTAGTTTTACTCCATTTCCGCTATATCCGGGGAAAATCTTATAGGTAACAGGCCCGGTTATATTATCTTTATATTTCCCCAACACCATACTTATAACCGCGTTTATCGCCCCGGAGCCTATCGCTGACAACGCAGCATTATTAAAATCCAAACAAAGATTTAAATTAGCATTTTCCAAAAAAATCTTATTAAATTCAAACTTTTTCACAACATTCGGAATTTTATCAGATTTTTTTACTTCTTTTTTTGCATACTCAATAGGATCAGCTTTGCTTTTTATTAAAAAATTAACAACCATCTCAATTTTTTCTTTTATACTTTGTTTTTTTCCTTCACCTTTTATCTCCTTTTTCATAACAAAAACAGGAATAAAAGAAAAAGCATACACTTTAAGTTTTATCTTATTACAATCAGAGACATTATCAAATTCAGCATACACTCTTATATTAGTTAAAACAAAAGCCACTATAATCGCTAATAAACATATAAGCACAATAAGAAATATTTGCATATTATCTCTCCTCTACTATGCTAAATATCGGTATTTTTCCTTTTTTCTTTATAGCGTTTTAGGTAATTCTTCCTCATTAGAAACTCCAAACTCATTAAGAGACGGTAAATCTTCCAAACTCGAATAGCCAAATTTTCTTAAAAATTCTTCAGTTGTAGAATATAAAAGCGGCCTTCCTGGTAAATCAGCTCGTCCAATATCTTCTATTAAACCGAACTCCGCCAATGTCGAAACTGCATGATCGGAATTTACACCCCTTATCTTTTCAATTTCAATCCTTGTTACCGGTTGTTTGTACGCAATAATAGCAAGAGTTTCCATAGCAGACTGTGAAAGATTTTTCTTAGGCTTTTGCTCTTGAAGCTTTCTTATATATTGATGGTATTGAGGCTTTGTGCACATTTGAAAGCCTTTGTCTATCTCTCTTATAGTAACAGGTCTATTCTCTTCATCAAACCTCAAATTTATATTTTTCACAATTTTTTTTACAGCTTTACTATCTATATTAAGTATTTCCGCTATATCTTGAATTTTTACAGCATTACCAGCTGCAAACAACATCGCTTCTATTATTGATTCTTTTTCATCTAAATACATTATTATCATTCCTATTCTTTCATTTTCTTAAGATTAATATCCCCAAAATTATATTCTTGTTCTATGCTTACACGCGATGCTCTATTTAATTCAAGCATAGCCATAAAAGCAGTTATAACTTCAATTTTACTTTTTTGTTCTAAATTAAACATTTTATTAAAAACAACTTTTCCGTTTTTCAAAATTCCTCTTAAAATATCTTTTATCTTACTTTTTACTGTAACTTTTTCACTTTCAATAAGTCTATTTACATCACTCGCCCTATGATTTATTTTATTCATATTCTCCGTTGCAATTTTCATAAAAACATTAGGCAATAAATCATTTGGATACTCTTTTTCAAGTTTAGGTTTTACTTTTTCAAAAGTAATCTTTTCCGGAAGTTTATAATGAAACATAGAAAACTTTTCACTATTAAGTTTTAAGCTTTCCGTAGCCTCCTTTATTTTCTTATATTCAACAATTCTCAAAATAAGTTCTTCCTTCATATCTTCTTCAGATTTTTCCTCATCTTCTTTTTCAACAGGAAGTAATATCTTAGATTTCATATATAATAAATTAGACGCCATAATTAAAAAATCTCCGGTTACCTCCAAACTCATCTCTTGCATAGAATTAATATACGCCATATATTGATCCGTAATCTCACTAATAGAAATATCGTATATATTCATCTTATTTTTTTCTATAAGATGACATAGTAAATCTAGCGGTCCTTCAAAATTTTCAATTTTTATCTTATATTTATTAGTTTCAGAATTTAAATCAAACAAACTATTCATTTTACTCCCCTAATTCTAAGACATGATTTCGATTTTTTATATAAAGAGATGCAGTCAGCTTTTGAATAACCATATAAAACTGTTCGTTCACTTTCTCAATATTTTCATTAATTTCTTCATTCGAAAGCTTATAATTAGATACTCCCGCTCCCATATTCGTTATATAAGTTAAAGCCAGTACTCTAAGTCCGCAATGTTTAGCTACTATAACCTCAGGTACAATAGTTCTACCTGAAACATCAGCTCCAATAGTTCTTAGCATATTAACTTCAGCAGGCGTTTCATAGTTAGGTTGAGGCATATACGCATATACCCCCTCATTTATAGGTAAAGCAATTTCACGCGCAATATCATACAGCAAATTTATAAGAGTTTTATCATAAGCATTATTCATATCAACAAACCTAGGCCCAAATTCATTATAGTTCTTTCCATAAAGCGGAGAAATACCGGATAAATTTATATGGTCATTTACAATCATAAAGTCTCCCGGCATATAATTTGAATTAAGCCCACTAACAGGTCCGGTAAGTATCAAATTCTTAACTCCTAACTTATTAAAAACTCTTATAGGAAAAGTAATTTGTTCCATATCATATCCTTCAAAATAGCTGGTTATTCCATTCATTACAAGAACAGGCACATAGTTTATATGACCATATACCAACTCGCCATTATTTTCTCCAAAAGTAATCGTAGAGAAATGTGGTATTTCAGTATACGGAATAACCTTTTTATCATCCATTTTTTGAACAATATTCTCTAATCCAGCTCCAAGAATAATAGCAGTTTCAGGAATAGGCTCTTTAATTCTCGCTTTAATATAACTTACAGCTTCTAAATATCTCTCATAATAAAGCATATTTATTACCTCACTTAATCTCCTTCGTAGCCTTTATTACATCATCTAAAGAAAAACCTTTTCTTACGCAGTAAGCAACTATCTTATTTTTCTCTTCAAAAGGCAAATCATTACTAAATTTCTTTTTTACAAGTAATTTTTCTATTGCACCAAAATCGTCAAAATCTAACTCAACAAAGTATTTTTCTATAACTTCATTATCAATACCTTTGTTTTTCAATTTTAATTTTATCATACTTTTTGAAATTTTTTTACTTTTTTTATTACTTTCAATAAATTTTTTTACATATTCCTCGTCATTTATATATTCAAGCTGTTTTAAATCAAAAATTACTTGATTTATAACTTCACTATTAAATTCCAATTCTAAAAGCTTATCATAAACTTCTTTACTCGTTCGTGTTTTATACATTATATATTTTATAGCTCTCGCTCTGGCCTTTATATATTCCGGCGTTTTTTCCATACATTCTCCTCCAAAAAGAAAATAGGCGGAATTTCCCCCGCCTACCACTTGTATTTATACTATTCTTCAGTTGTTTCATTATCTTTTTCAGTTTCATTTCCTAAACTGCTGGCAAAAGCCTCATTAAAACTAGCTCTTACCTTCTTTTCAACTTCCTCCATAATTTTAGGATTATCTTTTAAATATTGTTTAGCATTATCTCTACCTTGGGCAAGTCTTTGACCCTCATATGAGAACCAAGCACCACTCTTATTTATAATATCCAAGTTAGCCGCAATATCTAAAATATTTCCCTCTTTCGAAATTCCTTCTCCATACATTATATCAAACTCAGCTTCTCTAAAAGGAGGCGCAACTTTATTCTTTACTACTTTAACTTTAGTTCTATTACCGATAACTTGATCAGCTCTTTTTAATGTCTCTACTCTTCTAACATCAAGTCGTACAGAAGAATAGAACTTTAACGCTCTTCCACCTGGAGTAGTTTCAGGATTTCCAAACATAATTCCAACTTTTTCTCTTAATTGGTTAATAAAAATAACAGTAGTTTTAGACTTATTAATTACACCGGTTAATTTTCTTAGAGCTTGGGACATTAATCTAGCTTGAAGACCTACGAATGCATCGCCCATTTCTCCATCTATTTCAGCTTTAGGAACTAACGCAGCAACAGAGTCAACTACAACAACGTCAATAGCGCCACTTCTTACCAAAGCTTCACAAATCTCTAAAGCTTGTTCACCCGTATCAGGTTGAGAAACTATTAAATTATCTATATTTACTCCTAATTTCTTCGCATATACCGGATCTAATGCATGCTCCGCATCAATAAAAGCAGCCTCTCCGCCCATTTTTTGGGCTTCAGCAATTACATGGAGAGCAACAGTAGTCTTACCGGAAGACTCAGGTCCAAAAATTTCTACAACTCTTCCTCTTGGAACTCCGCCAATACCCAAAGCAATATCTAAACTTAAAGACCCGGTAGGTATAGCCTCTACATTCATAGCCGAAACTTCCCCTAACTTCATAACAGAACCTTTTCCGAATTGTTTTTCAATTTGAGCCATAGCGGCTTCTAACGCTTTTTTTCTTTCTTCATTAACCGCATTATTAGTATTATTAGCCATATTATCCTCCATTCTGACCGTTGTTAGCAATAATCATTTGTATTGAACATTTGTTCTAAACTGATTATATTTTTTGTTTTCGCTTTTGTCAATAGTTTTTTCGAAAATATTTTCGAATTTTATACTATATTTAGTTCATACATTAGCGATAACTATATATCTTGCTGATAAAAGCAGTTTAATTTAATACACTTTTCAACTTAATTTTTACTATTTAAATAGAAAAAAGTCAATAAATACGAGATGATTATTTTTCTCTATTTATTGACTTTTTTCGACATTAGAAATTAATTGTTAACACCTGTTGTTTCATCACTTGATACATCGGAAGTTTGACTTCCATCAAGAGGAATTTCGACAGTTTGTGTTCCATCATTCGGAGTCACTACGCTTGACGAATCATTCTCTAAGCTATCGCCGGAAGAAAGTTCTTTAATTTCAATTACCGTTTTTCCGATGTTCCCAGCCTCATCCTCTGCCGCAATTGTATACTTACCTATTTCACTAACAGAAAACGAATTATTTTCGATTTTTGTACCCTCTATCGCTCTGCTAGCTCTTACATCTCCTTTTTCATATGCAGTAAAAATTATAGGGCTTAATCCATCGTCACTTATCGTTATATTTACATTACCGCCGGTTATTTCAGCAGTTATCCTTGGTACAACTTTATCTATATTTTCTACCTCAGCAATAAACTTTGTTATATGTCCGTCTTTTTCACACTCAAAAACAAACTCGCCATTATTCTCAAAATCATAATACTTTTTACCGTTATTATTTACAATTTCATAACCTTTTTCGTCAAGTTTTAATGTCGCCCGAACATTTTCATTAGTCCAGTCTCTTTCATCATATCGTATATATCCTAAAATCGGCTCGTTATAAGTTTCTCCATTATTCAATTCTGTTAATGTAGATAATCCGTCAGTTTTTTCAACAGTAACTAAGCCAACTCTAGACGAAATTCCTTGCCCTATATTAGTATCCGTTATAGTAGGCAAAGATTCTTTTACACCATCCATAATAAAAAGTTTACCTTTTATTTCCGAATCACTAATCTTAACATCTTCGCCATTTATAATTACACTTCCATTAATCACAAGATTAGAATATTTCCCCTTGCTATAAACTTCTTTTATCATTTTATCAATCATCGCAATTATCTCAGCACGAGTAATATTATTCTTAGGTCTTAAACTTCCGTCCTCATAACCACTAATAAATCCGGCATCCACAACAGCAACTACCTTTTTTAAATTGTCATAATTCAACTTAGCTACATCACTAAACTTTTCATTTAAATAATCATACGCATTTCCGCTATATGACAAGTTAAATAACCCGGCAAAAATCGCCATAGTTTCTTCTCTCGTAGCGTATTCCCAAGGTCTTACCTTACCGCTATCGTCTACCTCTATCATTCCTTTATTCACAGCCGTGCATATATCATTATAAAAATAATCCTCCGTTGATATATCGTACGCTACTCTTTTATTTCCCTTTTCAATAGAATTGTTTAATTTATTAGCAATAATTATTAAATCAGCTCTGGTTATATAATTATTTCCTCTAAACGTTCCGTCAGGGAAACTGGAAATTAAGCCTCTGTTTTGCCAACGGTTAACAGCATCCCTCGCCCAAAAATAAGAAGACTCATCCACATATCCAAATGAAGTAGAAATAAGCATTGAACTTACTAAAAGCGGTACAATTATCTTTTTCATAACAAAATTCCTCTCACTAAATTTAAAAGGGGATTCAAAAAGCCGAAAATTTTATCCAAACAATCGTAAGTTTAACACTATCTCTTACGCATTGAAAACTTCGGTTTCTTATACCCCCTCAGTTAAACATTATCTCTTTAAATTAACTAATTCCTGTAACATTTCATCAGCAGTAGTAATAGTTCTACTATTAGCTTGGAAACCTCTTTGGAAAACTATCATATTTGTAAATTCTGTTGATAAATCTACATTGGACATTTCCAAAGTATTAGACGCTAAACTTCCAGCTTCAGCTCCCGGAACTACTGCTCTAAAATCTCCCGAGTTAGCTGTTTGAGTATATGAACTATCGCCAACACTCTTTAATCCCGCAGGATTATCAAAATGGGCAAGCGCAATCATTCCTAAAGCTTGTTGCTTTCCGTTAGAATAAATACCGGTAATAACTCCGTCATCACCAATACTATATTCTTGTAACTTTCCTGTCGGATAACCATTCGACTTATAAACAGACGCTGAATTTTTAGCTGCATACTGAGTTATTGATGAGAAATCAAAATTAACTTTTGCTACGTTATCCGGTTTGTTATCATAATTAACATCAAGCGCAAGTTTAAAATCTGTAACTCTATTTCCATTTCCATCAGTCAATGATACAACATTACCATAATCATCAGCTTCATTTTCACCATTTCCGAAAACTACTTCTCCTGTTATAGGGTTACCTTGGGCATCTTTTACAGGTTCATCGCTTACTGTAATGGAATATGTCCAAGTATTTATTGAAAGTTCTGATTCATCATCTAATACTTTTAACGCTCCTGTAGTTGTAGAAGAAACTTCTGTATAGCCTATTATTTCAGTTTCATCTTCTACTTTAACATAGCTTCCGGCATCAATCTTGCAAACAGCAGTATCAATAGTAGTAACACCATAAGGTATTACATACTTCTTTTCTAATTGAGTTCCTGCTGGTTTATTATCTGCGTTAGAAGATTCAACTACTGCAATAGTTCCATCAGGTACCACATATTTACCATCTTGGTCACAACCATCTCCATCTATAGCTCCATTAGCTTCAGATTGAGTTACCCAATCTTTTCCATCTGGTATAACACATTTAAATACTGTTTCTCCTATCTTGTACCCATTAGCAGCTGTCGCTTCAACCGTGCTACCTACATAATCTGTAGGAATTGAATAATATTCACCGGTTACTACTTGAGTATATTTCGGTTCTGTCTTAGTTACCGGTTTAACATATGTACCTGTTTTATGACCGGCTAAAAGAGCTTGGTTGTTAGCATTTCTTATAACAGTATTCGATCTTGATAAATTCTCATTTTTAACTAATTTTAAGTTAGCTTGTACTTCATATCCGTAATTATCATATAAAGTCATAGGAATATTTACAACATCATCAGTATTACTATTAGCATTTAAATTACCAGATAACTCAACATCAGTAGTAGGCTGAGGTTGAATTATTCTTTTATCTCCATTATACTGATCCATATATACATTTATCGGCTCTGCATCCATTGTAGAATCAAATCCATCAGCTTCAATAGCTCCCTCAGATTGAGTCTTCTTTGTCCAACCACAAACCAAAGCTCCGGTAGATGTTACCAAGTTTCCTTGTTTATCTACACCAAAAGCTCCCGCTCTTGTGAATGTATAGCTAGATGCATCGCTTGCTTTTATAATAAATAAACCATTTCCATCAATAGAAACATCAAGAGGATTATCAGTTCTCTCAATATTACCACTTGTATAAAGCATATCTATGTTAGCAATTCCGGCTCCCATACCAACTTGCATAGGATTAGTACCGCCGGTGCCGGTATCACTGTTAGGCGCTGTTGCATTAGCCACTGTATTAGAAAATACTGAGCTAAATGTTACCCTAGACGCCTTAAATCCAGTAGTATTAACATTTGAAATATTATTTCCTATAACGTCCATCGCAGTCTGATGATTTCTAAGTCCTGAAATACCAGACATCATTGATCTTATCATATGTATACTTCCTCCCTAGAGGTGCAAAAAATAACCGTCCTATGCTATCACTGCCCCATCAATATTTGTGAAAACATTATTTTTCATTTCGTCCTTGTTCATAACCGTAACAACATTTTTATCTTTCACATTAACTACGAAGGCAATATCATCCAACATAATTAATGAATCCTTAACATTCTTCTCTCCCGCTTTATTAACAGCGTCATTTAACTTACCTTTTTGTTCATCGGTAAGATTTATATTCCTCGTTTGCAACCTACTCTCTGCGTGTTTTGAGAACTTAACTTCTTTATTTTCAAAAAGTTTTTTTGCAAAAATATCTTCAAAATTAGAGTTAGGTTTTGTAACATTGTGAGTTGGTTGACTACCGGAAGTTATATTTCCTATACCTCCGACTCCGGGAATTATCCTATTATTTATTATCATCAAATCCACCCCATAGTTTGAGTTAAACTACTCTTTAACTGTTTCATCAACTTTATTATCAATTTCATTTTCTACCTTATCATTAGTTCCTTCATTTCCAGTCGCTGATTGATTACCTTTTACCAATTCGTTCAAAATATTAACCAACACTTGTAATTCTTCTGCTACATCTGTAACTTTATATATATCTTCAATGTCTACACTAGTACCGTCTATAACAGCATATGTAGTATCTCCGGCTTTCACAACGCTTTCTATATAGCCTTCTATCGAGCTTGTACCATAATCCGCAGTAGCATATTTACCTACTAAAGAATATGACATAAAACTAGAAAAAGTATTATTTAAGTTTTGCATTTGTTCAAGCGAAGAAAACTGAGCCATTTGAGCTATAAATTCCGTATCATCAGAAGGATCAAGCGGATCTTGATATTGTAATTGAGTAACCAATAAATTTAAAAATTCATCTTTTCCCAAACTACTGGTCGTAGTTTTACCTTCGGTATACTCACTAGGAGTTACCGCAAAATCACCACTAACACCATCGATTGCCATACTCTATTTCCTCCTTACAAATTTATGCCGAAAAACTTACAGTACTATCAGGCCAATAATAAGCTAAATCTTCATTGTTATCTTCATATATTCCTCCAACAGAAGAATACGAAGTATTTTCAACTCTGTTAATTCTACTGTGTCTGTTAAATGTTCCTACACTTCTTCCTTCGAACATTTGTCGCTCTCTGTTATCATTTCCGACCGACACATTTAAATCTTGAACTACCATGCCCTGCTTTGCAAGTTGGTCTTTTAGTTCCTGCATATTAGACTCTAAAATTTCCTTTACTTTTTCACTTTCGGCTAAAAACTTAGCAGATATATTTCCATTTTCTACGGAAATCTGCATTGTAACTTTTCCTAAATTATCAGGCTTTAATTTAATAAGCATTTCAGACTTGTCTTCAAGCAAATGAACATCTACCTTTTCAGTAATCTGTTTTAAAACATCTATTTGCTCCTGTAATCTATCAGCTTTACTCATTATTACATCGCTATTACCCGATACATCAAACTTTGGAATTTCTGTATTTTCAGTTTTTACATCCATTTCATTTATATCGAAATTATTGTTAAACGTATTTTTTTCTCTTAAATCCGTAATTTTAAACTTACTATCCTTAGTTTTTACATCTTTATTTTCTATATCGCCATTCTCCGTAAAGTTCGCAATACTATCCTCGTTTCCTTGAAACAAAGTATAATCTTCCCCCGTACTTCCATCTTCTTCTACATCTAATTTTATACCCGACTTATCGTCATCCTCATTGGTTCTCCCTAATTTCTCCGCTAAAGAATCCAATTTACTTTTTAACTTCTCAAATTCGTCCAACGTCTTTTTTTCCGTTTCCACGCTTTGTGGGCCAACTTCGTCAATATTTTCGCTTAGTCCTTCATTTATTATTTTATCCTCTAAATTTACGTCCTCTAAATTTAACTCTATATTTTCAACTTCCGTATCTAATAGTTTCTCCAAATCCTGTACTTCTTCTACATCTTTTATTTTTTGCTCAATCAATCCGTTAATATTTTCCGTCTTATTTTCATCACTATCTTTAACTTTCTTGTCGTCCTTTTTATCTTTTCTTTTTACATCCTTATCTTTAACTTTCTCATCATCAACATTCGTAGTTTTTTCAGTATCCTCACTTTTTACTTCCTTTTTTTCAACCTTATTCTCATTTTTTACGTCCTTCATACTTTTAGATAAAACGTCTTTAAAATCTGAATCCTTCTTAACAAATACATCCTTGGGTGGTTCATTTTTTACACTGTACCCAACATTAAACATCCTTGTAATCAAGGCGGCATCCATACCTATCACCACCTTCCAAAAATTTATACTTCCTTCTTACTCTACACATATCGGCTTTAAAATTATAAACTTAATAGTTTTTTTATATTATTTACAAAAAAATAAATACATGTTATAATAAGAAAGGTAACAATAATATATTTACTCTTTTTCTATTTATAAGGAGGAACAAAAAATGACAGCTTCTATGGTATTCTACTCATCCATCTACTCTAGTTCTCTTAGTATTTATTCGATTTATCTCTCACCCAGTTTCTATGTCACAATATGCCCTAGAATGAAAGCACATTTTAAAAAAGAAACTAATTTTTATAAACAATACAAAAGGAAAATGACGACAGATAAAAGATTTAGACAAAATCATACTAAGTACCTACGCTTTAAAGCGTTCCGTCAACCTAATAAGTAAGTACATTAAAAATGCTAATTATCCTAAAATGTGATAATTAGCATTTTTTTGCAAACACTATGTAACTTTTAACATATTCAGTTATAAGTTCCTACTGGTTTACCTCTTCTCCGCATCCGGTAAGTATCAACATTATTAAACTTATACATATTATTATTTTCTTGATCAAGTCTAACTAGCAAATATTTTCCGAAAAAATTTTCGTTTTTCTCTTGACACCGAAACAATGTTCGTATAATATATATCCAGAACGGTTGTTCGCAAAGGAGAGATGAATATGTCTAAAAAATTATATTTAAAAAATCCATTAAGATTATTATTTTCAATTGCTTTTGTACTAGTTTTATCTATAGCTTTTGTACTAATTTTCCACGACTCTGCTTCCGGTAGTAATATTCCGGAATACGCTACGATAATCGTTTCTAAAGGCGATACGCTTTGGAATATAGCTCGTACATATAACTACGATAATATAGATATAAGAAATAAAATAGACGAAATAAAAGAGCTAAATAAAATTAGCTCCAATATCCAAGTTGGCCAAGAACTTCTAATCAAGATTAATTAATGATTTTATAAGTTCGCGCAAAGATCTGCTCTTTTTATTAAGGAAATTCATTCCCTTATAAAATTCCATTCTTTGCTCTAACTTTTCAGGTGTTTCAAGTCCATTAACCGCCAATCTGTTAAGCCCTTTAAAATCATTAATATTTCTGTTTACCCCTTCTGTAACCATAAGTTCTATATAATAATTTAAGTTATCTCTTATTTCCTCTTGCATATCCTTCGGCGGTACGCCGTAAGGGTATGCCATTACATTAATTTTTTTACCATTATTACCTCTAAAACTAATATACTCATCTGCTTTAGTTAAATCTGAAAGAATTCTTTCTTCTCTTTCTTCTTCTGTTTCATCAGAAAGACGTGCTTTTAAAATAGGTACACTATCTCCCTTGTAATCCTCAATATATACATGAGAATCATAAGTATGATTGCCAAGTTCCATTAACCCAGACTCACTCATTTTATTTATTTGCTCCCAAGTTAAATAGTTATCATATTTTTCATCAGTATATCTTGCGATAACATTTAAATTAAATTTTGTATTATATTTTTTTAGGATAGGAAAGCCTTTTGTATAGTTATCCATATATCCGTCATCAAATGTATAAACAAGCAATTTATTATTATCTACATTAACATCATTTTTTAAAATATTATACGCTTCCTCTAATGTTACAACCTTATAATTCTTATCGCTAAAGTACTTTAAATATTCTTCCAACATATCTTTAGTTATATATAAACCGGATAAAGACTTATCTTCCGGCATCTCATCGCATACCACATGCATCATTAAAATATTTAAAGTCGGAGACATTTCATATTTTTCTTTCTTATATGAAACTACCTCGACAAGAAATATACATATAAATAAAAATATTATTGGAATTACTAACCTTTTTTTATCCAAGAAAAAACCTCCTCAACACACTATAAACCATTCGCAATATCTTCTAACTTCTTAAGTCTATGATTAACTCCAGATTTACCAAGCGGAGGATTAAGAAGTTTCCCTAATTCCATTAAACTTATCTCCGGATTTTTTAATCTTAACTCAGCAATTTCCTTCAAGCCATCCGGTAAATTACTAAAACCAATTTCGCTTTCAATTTTCTTTATAGCCTCAATTTGTCTAACAGCAGTATTTACAATTTTAGATAAGTTCGCCGTTTCACAATTAACCATTCTGTTAATCTGATTATTCATTTCATGAACAACTTTTGCGTCTTCAAATTTAAATAATGCCTTATGTGCTCCAATTATATTTAAAAATAAAGCAATGCTGTCAGCCTCTTTTACATAAGTCGCAAATTTATATTTTTTCTCAATAACCTTTGCCGTTATATTGTATTCTTTTAATATTTCACATATAATATCCGCCAAAGCCTTCTCATCAGTTAAAATTTCTAAATGGTATTCCTTCTCCGGATTAGCAATATAACCATCTAACAAAAAGACTCTCCTAAGAAAGTCTTTTTTCTCATCTTTTAAACTTTTTAACTCACTAAGTTCTTCCTTTATTTCAGCTGAAAATGACATATTTCACACTCAACCCTTTACTTATCTTATCTTCACAAACCTAAGCACATCTGTCAAATCTATACAAGCATAATTACCATTATTATACAGTTTAAGTGATTTATATTTTCCGGAAATATTAAGCGTATTCAAGTACTTTCCACTCACATCAAAGAAGTCCACTCTATCCGCTAAAATTACAGCAATCGTTTTGCCTGAACTCTCAATAGCCTTCACAACTCCGGCAACTTCTCCGGTTCCCGTTTTCTTATTATTAACATTAAAAATATCTATTGTAGACTTATTAGCAAATATACTGCCGGAAGCTCTGTATGTCTCTATAATTTTCCCCTCATTTTCAAGATTAATTCCGGAAACTATCTTCTCAGAGAAATCATCAAAAACAGTTCGGCCATAATTCTTATCTATTTTTACAAGACGGCTATCGCCAACAGCAAAAACATTAGAATTATCCACAAATCTTATACCTGACATTAAAACATCATCTTCAATTTCAGAATATACAACTTGGCCATTTGATGACATAAAAGAAATAGCAGAATTAATGGTAGAAGTACTTACATCAGCCTCAATCATAGCGACCTTATCGCCTTTTGGCGATATATCCACATCCACTAAATTCGTATTAGCAAATATTTTTCTAAAAATCTCTTTACCGGCCGGATCTAAAAATAAAAATCCGCTCTTATAGCCAACTTGAGAAAACACAACGCCAACATACCCATCTTTATTAATTACAACTTTCTTTATCTCATTTGGCAATTCAAGTTCCCAAAGCATAGTCCTATTTTGAAAAGACATAATTTTCTTTCCACCGGACTCCGCAATAACAAACCTATTATTATTAGCATCAATAATAGGATTAGATATATTCATATCTTTAACCCAAACCGGATTTTTTGTAGAAGTATATTCAGAAATACCATTTTTATTTATAACCAACATCCCGTCTTTTCCCGGAACTATTGAAGTCTGAATAGCCGGATCATAAGAAAGAGTAAACGCCTCAGTTACATCTATAACCTCATCCTCAGAAAAACTTAAAAGTAGCTCAGAATAATACTCATAAATATTCTCTCTCGCCTCAGGAGTTTTCCATAAATAAACTCCACAAACTACTAGACATATAAATAAAACAAGTAAAAACATATTCTTGAAAAATTTTCTTTTGTTAAACTTCATAGTACCCTCCAATATTACTTTCTTCCACGAATTATATAATTATTTTCGGCACTATCCGGTAACTTCATTAGAACTTTTTGATCAGCTTTTCCCGGATTTACAACATCAATTTTCTCATTCGTCTCAATATCGTACAATTCACTGACGGTAATAATCTCAGGCGTAATTTTACCCGGAACTATCATCTCATATTCAGATCCAACTTGTATCTTATTTCTAACCTCTACAATAGACAAATCATCTTTTTTCTCTAAAACTTTCGCACCATATTCATACGGAACAGTACTTCTTCCGTCATCGTCATAATTTTGAATATCTTTGTTATCTTCCCTATCATAAAATAACTCACTATATTTTCTACTCATAGCCTTATCAAGCTCGACTTGGTACTTTGTAGGCTCCCAAGAATTTTTATTCTCCAAATAATCATCAATTGCACACCTATACGCATTAACAACAGTAGCAAGATAATATTCAGTCTTAAGCCTTCCCTCAATTTTTAAGCTTTCAACTCCCATATCCACAATTTCAGGTATTCTATTAATTAAGCATAAATCCTTAGCAGAAAGTAAATATGTACCTCTTTGATCCTCTTGAACAGGAAGTAATTTCCCAGGATTATTTTTTTCTTCAATGTAGACATTATAATTCCACCTACACGGTTGTGCACAGTCTCCTTGATTAGAAGCTCGTCCTATTAAATAATTACTCAAAATACATCTTCCGGAATAGCCAACACAAACCGCACCGTGAACAAACATTTCAAGCTCAAGATCCGGCGACTTATTCTCCATCATATACTTAATTTTTTCTCTGGAAAGTTCACGTGCTAAAATGACTCTCTTAGCTCCATTCCTTCTCCAAAATTCACAAGTTCCCAAGCTTACAGTATTAGCCTGTGTACTAATATGAACATCTACATTAGGAGCGTATTCTCGAACAATATCCAAAACTCCACCATCACTCACAATAACAGCATCTACACCCATATCATTTAAAATCCTGGCTTGAGTTTTAACCTTCTCATAATCTTTATCAAACGCATATATATTCATAGCAGCATAAATCTTTTTATTCATCTTCTTAGCAAGTTCAACAATTTTAACAAATTCGTCATTGTTGATGTTAACTCTAGTTCTCAAAGATAAATCAGCAGTTCCCGCATATACAGCATCTGCTCCGTATAAATACGCAATTTTAGCTCTTTCATATGTACCCGCCGGAGCAAGTAACTCTGGTTTTTTCATAATACATTCTCCTTCTATTTTTTAGTTATAATTAAAATTCCATCACCAACATCTACTAAATCATTATTTAATTTAGGATCATTCTTAACCACATCTATAAACTCACGCAACCTGTTAACAGCAGTACGTTGCTTATGTTTTACCTTTTCCTCGCCTTTTACCATACCTTTATAATTAACATTATCCGCAATAATTACTCCATCATCATTTAACAATTCTAAACAAATCGGTAAATACTCTATGTAATGACTTTTTGGACCGTCAATAAATATAAAATCATATTTTTTATTTAATCTAGGAAGCATTTTAATAGCGTCTCCCTCAATTATATTGATTTTATCATTAAGCTTATACATCTCAATATTCGCCTTAGCAAGCATTATTCTTTGTTTATCAATCTCGATAGTATCAATTTTCCCATTTTCGTTCAAAAACTTAGAAAAACATATAGACGAATAACCTATCGCCGTACCTATTTCAAGTATATTTTCAATGTTCTTTTTACTAAGAATATCCTCTATATATGCCAAAGAATCATCCAAAATAACAGGAATCCAACTCTCTCTGGCAAAAAGTCGCATTTCATCTAACATATTATCACTCTCTACTAAATAATCTAAATTCCTTTACTATTCTACCATAAACTACAAAAATAATAAAGTAAAA
>CAYZJZ010000008.1:0-18384 GCA_964478905.1 uncultured Eubacteriales bacterium | reverse complement strand
GTTGAAATATGGAGAAAATTGGTGTAAAATTTTAATTGTAGTGAAAACCATATAATCTAAGAGGAGGTATTACTTTATGGACCAATTAAAAATTTTTGGTTGTAATGCTAGTAAAGAATTTGCGAAGGAAGTGTGCGATTCTATTGGACTACCTTTAGGAGAGAGCGAATCGTTTAAGTTTGATAATGACAATCGGTTTGTGAAGATTTTAGAGACTGTAAGAGGGGACGATGTTTTCGTAATTCAAACTTCTAAGCCTCCTGTTGATGAGAATTTTATGGAGTTACTTATTACTATTGATGCTTTAAAAAGAGCGTCTGCTAAGAGGATTACGGCGGTTTTACCTTATTTTCCTTATGCGCGTTCTGATAAAAAAGATCAACCTAGAATTGCGATTACTTCTAAGTTGGTGGCGGATTTATTAGCAGCAGCGGGAGCTAACAGAGTTCTTACTTCTGATTTACACGCTACTCAGATTTTAGGTTTCTTTAATGTACCTGCGGATCAATTAGTTTTTGCAGATTTGCTTGCAAATTATTTTAAGGCTAAGAATTTTGATGATTTAGTTGTTGTTGCTACTGATGCCGGAAGTTCTAAAAAAGCCTATAAATATGCGACTCGTCTTAATGCACCTATTGCTATGCTCGATAAGAGAAGATTAGGTAATAGCCAAGAAACTTTAATAGAAAACATAGTCGGAGATGTAAGCGGAAAAAGATGTGTGATTTTTGATGATGAAATTGATCGTGGAAGTTCTATTATGAACGCAGTACATGTCTTAGAAGAATATAATGTAAAAGAGATTTATGCGGCTTGTACTCATGGAGTTTTATCAGGACCTGCGATTGAGAGAATAAAGAATTCGTCTATAAAGGAATTTATAATAACAAATACAATTCCGCTTCCGCCTGAAAAACAATTGGATAAAATAAAAGTTTTAACTGTTGCTCCTATTTTCGGCGAAGCTATTAAAAGAATTCACGAAGGTCATTCTATGGGAGAAATGTTTTATTAGAAATTAAATTAAAAATATAGTTCCTCCAACAATGCTTTATGGTTGTTTTGTTGGAGGGATTTTTTTTGAAAGGAAATTATTTTTATGAGATTTGGTATTTTTGTTAATTCGGAAAAAACTTCTTCTTTTAGGATTACTAAGGAAATAATTGAGGTTACAAAGGAGTTTAATGTTGATTCTGAAATTGCTGATAAGGAGCGAGAATATGAGGTTATTATTTCTTTAGGTGGAGATGGAACTTTTTTAGCGGCTAACAGGACTTTTTTAGGTACTCCGATTTTGGGAATTAATCTAGGGCATTTAGGTTTTTTGACGGAGGCCGGAATTGAAGACGTGAAAAATGTTGTTGCGAAATTGATAAAAAAAGAGTATAAAATTGAAGAGAGGGCTTTACTTGAGGCGACTGTAAATGATAGAAAAATGCTGGCGTTGAATGATATCGTGATTAGCCGGATTAATTCAGCCAGGACTCTTGATTTGAATTTGTTTTTTAATGGGAAACATGTGGATAATTATAAGTCTGACGGGCTTATTATTGCGACTCCTACCGGTTCGACTGCATATTCTTTGTCTGCTGGTGGACCTATTGTAGATCCTAAGCTTGATGTAGTTGTCGTTACACCGATTTGTGCTCATTCTTTACATCAAAGACCGATTATTTCCGATGCGGATACAAAAATAGAAATTTTAGGAGAGAGTAATGAGTTTTTGATTACTGCGGATGGTCAAGTGGCGGTTGAGGGGAGAAAGGTTGAAATTAAAAAGCCTAATTGTAAAGCTAAGATTATAAAGTTAAATGATAAATGCTTTTTTGATATTGTACGTGAAAAGTTTCATTTATAGGAGGAGTTTATGTTATCACATATTCATATATCTAATTTGGGGATAATTAGCGATTTGGAAATAGATTTTGAAAAAGGCTTTAATATTATGACAGGGGAGACGGGTGCCGGGAAAACTCTTATTATTGGTGCAATTGCTATGATTTTGGGTGGAAAGGTAAATCGTGAAAATATACGAACCGGAGAGGCTAAAGCGTATGCTGAGGCATTATTTTTTATAGATAATCCTAAATTAAGAGAGGAATTTAAAACTTTAGGTTATGATGAAGAAGAAATAATAATTTATAGAGAAATTTTACAAAATGGCAGGAGTATGGCTAAAATTAATGGCAAAATGGTTACAGTAAATGAACTTCGTGAAGTTGGAAGTTTATTAGTTGATATTCATGGTCAACACGATAATCAGTCATTACTTAACTCTAAAAAACATATCGAAGTGTTAGATAACTTTGCGTATGATAAATTAAAGAAGTACAAGGATGAGTATGAAAAGCTGTATCAAATTCGCAAGGAAACTTTAGATAAGATAGAAAAAATGGGCGGAAATCCTGAACAAAGGGCTAGAACTATGGAATTTTTGAAATTCCAAATTGATGAAATATCATCGGCTCAGTTAAAAGATAATGAAGATGAAGAACTTTTTGAGAAAAGGAAAATACTTGCTAATGCGAAAAAAGTTATGGATTCGTTAGAGTTTTGTAATTCTTCCATTAATGACGAGAACGGGATACTGTCTATTCTTCAACATGCTATAAAACGTATTTTGGATGTTTCGGATATTAAAGATGAGTATAAGAAAATAGAAGAGACGCTAAACGAAGCATATTACCAAATTGAAGAAGTAGGATATAATGTAAGCGCTGAAAGAGATAAGGTTTATATTGATGAAGATGAGCTGAATAATGTTGAAGAAAGAATGGATTTAATTTCGAGATTAAAGAAAAAATATGGAAATAGTGTAAAAGAGATTTTAGAGACATATGAAAAAATAGAAAAAGAATATGAAGAATTATGTAATTCTGAGAGTATTCTAAATAATCTAAACAATGAGCTTATAAATGTTGAAAAGAATATGACTGATTTAGCACATAGGATTTCTGAAATTAGACAAAAAGTTGCTAAAGAATTAGAGATACGATTAGCAGATATACTGGCTCAACTTGAAATGCCGAAGGCTCGATTTGAAATAAAAGTGGAGTTTATTAGTGGAAGCTTTTTAAAAAATGGTATGGACGATGTGGAAATATTATTTTCATCTAATCCGGGAGAGAAAGTTAAAGAGCTTTCTAAGACTGCTTCTGGGGGAGAAATTTCAAGGATTATGCTTTCGCTAAAGAATGTTTTAGCAAATGCCGATATAATACCGGTAATGATATTTGATGAAATAGATACGGGAATTAGTGGAGAGGCCGGAAATGCAGTTGGCGAGAAAATGCTTGAAATTGCGAAAAACAAACAAGTTATTTGTGTTACTCATTTACCTAGCATTGCGGCTAAAGGAGAATGTAATTTCTTTATTAGTAAAAAACTTGTTAATGATAAAATGGAGACTTCAGTTAAAAAACTAAATGAAGACGAGACTATAAGAGAAATTGCCAGAATCATAAGTGGCGGAAATATGTCTGATGTTGCGATAAAACACGCTGAGGAGATGCGAAATAGATAAATTTGTTACTGTTTAGATTCATTACCTTTTTTCAAATAGGGAATTTAAATAATAACATAAAGTTATATAAAGCATAGCTATATAAACTTGATTTTTGATATGTTATGTGCTAAAATATAAATAGATTATGTTACCAAGGAGGAAGCCAAATGAACTTTTTGGAAGGAATAGAATTTAATGTTGTTCAACCTGTGGGAGTTAATGTAGTTGCGTTTTCAATTAAATTTACTAAAAAGGAACAATGGAAGAACTTACCGTTGTGTACTTTAGAAAAACTTGAGTATATTGAAAATGCGGTGGATGGAAGAATTCAGAAAACTTTTTCTATTCCTTATGATGCATCAGGAGATAACACGAATGTTTTGATTGCGTCTTTAGCTAAGAACAGATGTGTTATAGGATATGGACAAATTATTGATAATAAATTTGTATCTTCTGATGAAACTATACAACTTGAGTATATGAATTATGGAGAATCTGATGTTGAGGCTAGAAATATTTCGTTTACTTATAATCCTAAAAGACAAATGGTTTTACTGGATACTGAGACGGGTGAGCAAATTATTCCTCAAATTTCTTCTCCTGATATGTTTGGTAACTTAAAGGGAAACTATAAGTTAAATCCATATAGAAAGTATGTTGTTTTAGAAATGAGCGTTACTGTAAAATTACCTCAAGATGATAGAACTAAGGAGTTAGCTAATGTAATGTTGTAGAAGGAGGCATATTTATGAACGGAGAGACTAGACTGAATTTCGGAGCTTATGTAATGGGGATTAATGATAAGGGAGAACCGGAGTTTGAGAGTTCCGGTAATCTAAAAACTAATCTTAGCAACCAAGAAATGGAAAAAATGATTATGGAAGCTCAAAATTTTAATGAATTATATGATAATTTAAGAGCTACCGGTGTGTATTTAAATATGGATAATTCAAAAGCAGTTATAATGCCTGTAAATGAAGGAACAGTTATTTTCTACAACGACGGACCGATTCAAGATAAGATAACTTTAGATAAGGAACTTAGTCCAAATGTAGCTTTACAGATAGAAGCAGCTCAAAATCGCGATGAAATTGAAGAAATTTTAATTCAGAATAAAATTGTTGAAAGACCGGAGAAAGAGACCGAGAGAGAAGTTACAGTTGAAGATAGAGCTAAATATGTTGATAGAGCGGATAATGTAAATGACAAAGATATAACTGACGATAGCGTGATTGCTCAAGAGAGGTACGCTAGATATAATGATCCGGAGAGAAGAAAAATGAGAGAGATAGATGGAATGGATAGATAGTTACTAAAGAGGAGAGAAAACATATGATGAAAAATCTTTTGAAAAACAGGAAAAAAAGATTTAGTTTTTATGGGATACTTACTTTAATAGTTGGAATATTTTTAGGCGGTTCTTATGCGGCTACGATATCTCAAATAAATAGTAACGGAATTAAGGGTTTTGAAGTTATAAATTTCTTTGTGACGAAAATTTTTGTAAATCTTAATCCGGTTACGTTTATTGGAGAACTATTTTCGTCGGTTGTTGCAAGGAACGCCTTTTTAGGTGGATTTTTCTGGAGTGCTGTTATCGTTTTAATATTTTGTACAATGTATGAAGTTAAAAATTATTGGATTAAAAAAGAGTATGAAGGCGTTGAACATGGTTCTAGTGGTTGGGCTGATGGAGAGCAATATGAAATATTAAATAAAAATACAGGTATAATTTTAGCTAAAGATAATTATTTAACTACGGATAACAAATTTATTAATAAAAATGTTTTAATTATAGGTGGTGCGGGTTCTAGAAAATCAAGAGGTTATATTATGCCGAATATGATGCAAATGCTAGGCTCATATGTTGTAACTGACCCTAAAGGTGAAAACTTTGATACTGCTGCCGGATTTTTACAAGAAAATGGATATGAAGTAAGATGTATTAACTTGGTTAATCCTGAATGTAGTGACTCGTATAATCCGCTTTGGCATATAGGTGGAACGCTTGATGTTGATATTATAAGTGATGCTATAATTAAAGGTACCAGTAAAGGTTCTACTAATGAAGATCCTTTTTGGCCTCAAGCGGAGAGAGCTTTACTTAATTCTTGTATTTATTATTTGCTTAGCGAATGTCCTAAAGAGGAACGGTCTTTTGCGAGTTGTTTAGCTATGGTAAGAGCCGGAGAAAATTTTGAATGGATGGATGATGTATTTATGCGCCTTCCGTTTGAACATATGGCTAGAAAAAGCTATGAAACTTTTAGATTGGCGGTAGATAAAACAAGGGCGGGAGTTTTAGTTGGACTTGCGACTCGTCTTAATGTCTTTGATACTCCTCAGATTTCCTCAATTACCGGAACGAGTTCGATAGATATAGACGCAATGGGGTCTAAAAAAATGGCTACTTTTGTTATTACACCGGATAGCCATAGTGCATTCAACTTTATTTCTACTGTATTTTTTGGTCAAGTTTTACAAAGACTATATTATAAGGCTGATGAGAATTCGGCGATAAGACCGGACGGAAAATGTACGTTGGATATTCCTGTATTCTTCCTTATGGACGAATTCGCAAACGTTGGACAAATTCCTGATTTTAACCAAAAGCTTAGTACGAGTAGAAGTAGAAATATTAATATTAGTATTGTTTTACAGAGTATAGACCAATTAAAGGATTTGTATAAAGATATTTATGAAAATATTATGGCTAACTGTGATACTCATCTATTCTTAGGAAGCCAGGCTACTGCTACTTGTGAGTATATTTCAAAGACTTTAGGCGAAACTACCATTAATAAAGAACAAGTTTCGAGAAGCGGGAAATTAGGAGGTTCATTACTTGCAAGTGGTCTTGATTCTCAAAGTATATCTGACCAATCTATGGGGCGTTCTTTGATGACTATTGATGAATTAAAACGTCTCCCACTTGATACAAGTATTGTTATGGTTAAAGGTATGAGACCGATTAAGGCTAAAAAATACGATATTAGTATGCATCCAAAGGCAAATGAAATTGATAAGTTTAAACTTAATCATAATGACCCAACGTTAAACCATAGAGGTGAATTTAGGATTGTTTATCCTTATGGATTAAAAACCGGACCGGCTGATAATTCACATATCCCAAACAATGGTATAGGAGAAGATCCGGAAATTGAAAGCAATTTAGATGATGAAGATATTCAAAAGCGTTTGGAAGCTAAGTTTGATGAATTATTTGGAAGTTTATCTTCCTAAAATCCCTATGTATTATTTTTGACTATTTGAAAAAAATAATTCATAGAGGTGAGTGTTATGAATAATTTTGCACGAGGCTTGTTAGTTGGTAGTATTGTTGGAGCGGCTTTAGGATTAACCGGCATAAGTAATTCCGGATGGATGAAAAAGAAAGTTTGGAAACCTAGTCGTCAAGCTATAAAAAAAGCAAGTAAAGTTATGAGTGAAGTAGCAAGTATGATGTAAAAAGTGGACTAAGGTGAGGATACTGAAAAAGTAGCCTCGACTTTAGTCCACCTTTTTTAAAGAGTATATATTAAGGTTGAGATTTTTTTGACGATATATTGAGTGGTGATTTATATGATAAGTAATAGCAAAATTCATTATATATATAATACATTAAAAAATGCAACCGGCTTTAATGGAAGTTTTGAGATTGAAATACAAGAAGACTCTATTTCTAATTTAGATATATGTATTAAAGAATTAAGGGATATGCTAAAAAGTGAGGGAATAAGGTTACCGACTTATTTATCAGGTAAAATTCCCTCAATAGGTAAATATGATAAGTTGGAATGGATAACTAAGGTTGTTAATGTGGTAGAATTATCTAATAGATTAGCTAAACTACCTGAAATTTCGAATATTAATAAAAGAAGGTTTTATTTAATGAAAACCGTGGGCATTGATGCATTGTCTCGTATTGATGTTGTTGGAGAAATAGCGGAACGTGGCAGTGGAATTGATCCAGCGAAAAGTAAGATTGAATCAAATTATACAGTTCAATTAGATAAATATGACGAAAAGTCTGTTATTTCATGGCATTTGGGAATGGTGGATGCTAATTCGGATTTTGCACATTTAGTAGATGTTACAAATGATATGTATCAATCATATGGTGGTGAGGGTGTAGGTGAATACAATTCTTTCTCTGGAAAAGATTTTAAATTTGCTCAAATGACCGGTGAGGAACTTAGACATAACGAAAAAGGAATGAATACGTTAAATGATATGCTTTTTACTAGAAGTGAAAATAAACTTGGTATAAAAGAAATTATTAGTGATAATTTCCCAGTTTTAGATGTTTCAGAAGATGAATTGGATAAGTTACTAAATGGAGAGGTTTTAACTCAAGAAGAAAAAATATATAATGAGGGTGGACACTCAGGAGTAAAAGTAATTGAAAGTAAAATTAGAGCAAAAATAAGAGATGAATATCAAAATGATTCACAAAAAGAAGTTGATGAGAAGTTTAATAAATTATATGGTTTGGTGGATTCTAGAAACGATGAAAAGAATGCGGAGAGTATATATCTATTAAATAAAATAGTAAATGCTATTGATTTTCAAAATGGGGATTTTGAAAAAATATTGAAAATGGTTGAGAATAGATTTAATCTTGCTAATAATTTCCCACGAAAACTAGGGACATTTGATGAAATAGGGGAAAGATATGAGATGCTTGCTAATTTAGAAGCTTTGGGAATAAACGATATTGATGAGAATATATCTATTCTTGATAAAGTGGAAAATGAGGTGTTAAGAGAGCAATTTTCCATGAATTCTATGAAAACATTAATAACTAAAATTAAAAATATATTTAGTACTTTTAAATTTGAAGATTATGACGTTGAGCCTGATACCGTTGTGGATTCGGCATTATTGCTTATTTTAGATGGATTAAGCAAAGATAAAATAAATAGAGAGACTTTTAATGATGAAGAAAAAGTTTCCAAATTGTTGAAATCTATAAAACAAGAGATAAGTGATAAGTTTAAGAAAATGAAAGACGAAAAAAAAGAAGGAACTATTTCGGTAGAAGAAATTGACGAATTTGTTAAAGCTCAAAATTGTACGAAAGCTCAAATGCTAGAAGCTGTCCAAGCGTTACTGGCTTTTACATTTGAAAAAGATGGCCGTGACTTAGAACAAAATCCTCTTGGTGATGCTGTTGAAATTGCTAAAAGTGAGTTGCCTTCAAAAGGGATTTTGGATTTAAGGAAAAAAATGCTGAAGGGAGAGTATATTGGTGGAGGAAGATACTAAGTTAGATATTCAAAAGTCGATTAATCAAGTAAGAGATATAATTGACTTATTAGACGATGATATAAAGATTAATTTGCCGGATAATGTAGAGAATTTCTTTGTTCATCAATACGATGGAAAAGTTGAATATTTAAGAATAAATCGAGATGAGCCATTAAAAAAACAAGCAATGGAAAAATATACTCCGGAAATTATATCTTATTTGATGGATAAATATATTAAATTTAGTAAATAAGCGAAAAAAGTTGACATAAGTATAAAAATGCAGTACAATACTGTTCTATGGGTAAAAATGAATACTGCTAAACAATTAATTAGCAGGAAATAGGGAGGGACTATCCTTGGAAAACATTGAAGAAGTAAATGAAAAATTATTAAAAGAATGTACAGAAAAATGGAAGGAAGCGTATAAAGAATTATCAGGGGAAAACTATAATTTTTCGGGAATATTTTTAATTAAAAGTTTTGTCGCAAAAGAGGATGAAAATCAATGGAAAATGGATGAATTGAAAGAATTGTTGTTACAGCTGGGGTTAAATAGTATTATCCTTGAAGATGAATCGGCTGAAGAAAAAAATGAAGAATTAAAAAAGATTAAAGCAAGTCTTGAAAATATCCTTTAGGCCTGGTTATTTTTTGGAACCGAATTTTAGAATGGATTGTAAAAAACTCTCAAAATTTATGAAGCATTATGCTTTATACTAATGGCAAATGAGTTTTTTATAGTCCATTTTTGTTAATGTTAGACTCAAAAAATATAATTTGAGTAGGAAATTTTTTTTGTAGTTTGTGCTATTTGACTAGTAGTTTAAAAAAGTGTATCATAAAAGTATATGGAAGGGATGATACATATGAATATAAATGAAGTAAATGGATTAAATTATATTCACGCGGTGAATCCTGACAAACAAAATGACAGGTTTAGAAAAGGTAAAAAGTTTCATTCAAGAATTAAAAACATATCCAGAGATGGTAAAGTTGAGTTGGAACTTGATGATGGTGTTATATTAGAAGCAAGACTTGAGGAAAGAATTGCTGCGGGTATAGGAGATATTGTTTTGTTTGAAATTACAGAGAGAACGGATGATTTTATAAAGCTGAAATATATTAAAGAAAAAGGTCAAGGCGAAAAGAAATTTGATGTTAGGGTTTAATTATGGAGAAGTATAATAAAGTTGTTGGAAATTTTGGCGAGAAAGTTGCAAGAGAGTATTTGTTGGAAAATGGGTATAAAATTTTGACAACAAATTATTCTTGCAGGTTTGGAGAGATAGATATAATTGCGTTTGATGGAAATTGCTTGGTATTTATTGAGGTTAAAACGCGAACTAATGATAAATACGGTCATCCTCAAAATGCGGTTAATTATTGGAAGAAGAAACATTTAGAACTTACTGCAAGAAACTACATTGATTATAAACGACTAGGAAATTTTGTAGCTAGATTTGATGTTATTGAGATTTTTGCAAAATATGCCGATAATAATTTTATAACTGAAAAAATAAACTTAATAAAGAATGTATTATAGGGGCGATGACTTATGAGAATATACGATATTATTGCTAAGAAGCGTGATAAGGGAGAACTTTCTAAAGAGGAAATAGATTTCTTTGTAAAGGGAACGGTTGATGGCTCTATTGAAGATTACCAGATTACAGCGTTGCTTATGGCGATTTACTTAAATGGTATGACTATGGAAGAAACGTCTAATTTAACTATGGCTATGGCTCATTCTGGAGATATTGCTGATTTATCAGGTATAACTGGTATAAAAGTGGATAAACATAGTACCGGGGGAGTTGGAGATAAAACTACTCTTATTGTTGGGCCGTTGGTTGCTTGTTTTGATGTGCCTGTTGCGAAGATGTCGGGAAGAGGTCTTGGTCATACCGGTGGTACAGTTGATAAATTAGAGGCGATTCCGGGATTTAATATTTCACTTCCAATAGAGAAATTTATTGAAAATGTGAATAATATAAGAATTTCAGTTGTTGGTCAAACAGGTGATTTAGCTCCTGCTGATAAAAAGTTATATGCTTTGCGCGATGTTACGGCGACTGTTAGTTGTATTCCGCTTATTGCAAGCAGTATAATGAGCAAAAAAATAGCTGGTGGAGCTGATGCTATCGTTTTAGATGTTAAGTATGGTGATGGCGCTTTTATGAAAAATATAAAGGATGCTGAAAAATTAGCCAAAACTATGGTGGATATTGGAGATATGGTTAATAGAAAGACTATTGCTGTAATTTCTAATATGAATGAGCCTCTTGGCTTTGCAATTGGTAATTCCCTTGAAGTTAAAGAAGCGATTGATACGTTAAACGGAAGAGGTCCTAAAGACTTAGAAGAGGTATGTATTGAACTTGCTGCGAATATGCTTTATTTAGCAAAATGTGGGGAAATATCGGAGCTTAAAATTAAACTTAAAGAATTACTTAATAATGGTAAAGCGTTTAATAAGTTTAAAGAATTTATTTCGGCTCAAGGTGGAGATATTAAGTCTATTGAAGATGTTTCACTACTTCCCGGAGCTAAAGTAATGAAAAAGTATGTTGCTAAAAGAAGCGGATATATTTCTAAAATTGAGGCTGAGAAACTTGGAATTGCGTCTATGATGTTAGGCGGTGGAAGGGCTAAAAAGACTGATAATATAGATTATGGTGTTGGAATTGTTTTAGAAAAAAAGGGTGGAGAGTTTGTAAAGGAAGGAGAGTCTTTACTTACTCTACATATAAATAATGAGGCTAAAGTAAATGATGTTATTGAGCTTTTAGATACTGCATATGAGTATGTTGATAGTGAAGTTAAGAAGGAAAAATTAATTGCAAAGGTTATAGGTTAGGAGGAAATTAGATGAAATGTCCGTTTTGCTATGTGCCGGAGAGTAAAGTTATAGATTCAAGACCGGCTGATAATGGAATGAGCATACGACGTAGGCGTGAATGTATTAGTTGTGGTAGGAAATTTACTACATATGAAAGAGTAGAAGATGTATCATTAATTGTTATAAAGAAAGATGGAAGTCGTCAGTCTTTTGACAGAACTAAAGTTATGAATGGAATAATAAGAGCTTGTGAGAAAAGACCTGTTACGGTTGACCAAATGGAGAAGGCTGTTAATTCCGTTGAATTACAGATACGTAATAAAATGAAGAAGGAAATAACTTCTTTTGAGGTTGGCGAGTTAGTTATGGATGAGCTAAAGGAACTAGATGACGTTGCTTATGTAAGATTTGCGTCAGTTTACAGACAATTTAAGGATATAAATAGTTTTGTTGATGAATTACAAAAACTATTGGATAAAAATAAATAGTGAATATTTTTGGTACTTATGAAAGGGGAGAAGCGTATGCAAATATCGTTTTTAGGTGCAGCAAAAACAGTTACCGGATCTTGTTTTATGGTAACGACGAGCAAGTACAAATTTTTGGTTGATTGTGGTATGTTCCAAGGTCAAAATAAAGAAGTTATGCTAAATGTAGATGATTTTACATTTGCTCCCAACACAATAGATTTTATGTTTTTGACTCATGCACATATCGATCATTCAGGTAGAATTCCGAAGTTGTGTAATGATGGTTTTAAAGGAAAGGTTTATGCTACAAAGGCGACTTGTGATTTATGTAGTATAATGTTACCGGATAGTGGTCATATTCAAGAGATGGAAATTGAATGGATTAATAGAAAGCGTATTAGAGCAGGTAAGCATCCTGTTCCACCACTTTATACTGCTGAAAGTGCAGTTGAGAGCTTGAAGGCTTTTGAACCTTGCCCATATGATGAAGTTATACAAGTAAATGATGATGTTAAAGTTAGATTTAGAGATGCAGGACATATGCTAGGGTCTGCTGTAATTGAGATTTGGGTTAAGGAAAATGGAGTGGAAACTAAGGCTGTATTTTCCGGTGACTTAGGAAATAAGGATACTCCTATTTTACGTGATCCGGAAGTTGTTGATTCGGCTGATTTCCTTGTTTTAGAGTCTACTTATGGAGACAGATTTCATAAAGCGAGAGAAAATAGGTTTGAAGATTTTGTGAATATTGTTGATGAAACTATAGATAATGGCGGACGCGTGGTTATTCCTTCGTTTGCAGTTGGAAGAACACAAGAAATTGTTTACGGATTAAATCAGAATAAAGATATTTTAAAGGAAAAATATGAAAAGATTTTGAAAACTCCTGTTTATATAGACAGTCCGCTTGCTATTTCTGCTACTGAAATATATAAAGATAATGTAGACTGTTATGATGAGACTGCAAGACGGTATATTATGGAGAATAAAAATCCTGTTGATTTCCCGACTTTAAGGTTATCTAGGACTGTTGAAGAATCGAAGGCTATAAATGAAGACAGAGAGCCGTCAATTATTATTTCTGCGAGCGGTATGTGTGAAGCTGGTAGAATTCGCCATCACTTAAAACATCATTTATGGGATGAGAAGAGTACTATTTTGTTTGTTGGTTATCAAGCTATTGGAACTTTGGGAAGACGACTTGTTGATGGCGAGAAACAAATTAGAATTTTTGGCGAAGATATTACTGTAAGAGCTAGAATTGAATATATTGAAGGATTTTCTGGTCACGCTGACCAAAAAGCTTTAATTAATTGGCTTAATGAATTTAAGACTAAACCTAAGACTATATTTATTGTTCATGGTGAAGAAGAATCACAAAAGGTATTTTCGGATGTTATAACGGATACTTTTGGAATTAGAACGATAATTCCTAATCGTGGAGATGTGTTTGAAATTAAAAATGATTACGCAACTCAAGTTGGTGAGGAAGCTCCGGATAGAAAATATAGATTTATGTGTCTTGAAATTCTTGAAAAGCTTAATCTTCTTAAAGATGAGGTTGATGAAATGTGCTTGATGATTAAAGAAGATTTAAGAGCTGGAATGGACGAAGAACAGTTTGAAGATATGAAAGGTAAGCTAAGAAAGGTAGAAAAGACTATTATCGCAGCGCTTGAGTAGAGTTAAATTCTTGTAACATATTTGCAATTTCAACATAGTATAGTTTAATGGAGGGGTGTACTATGTTGATTAAAGAACCTGAAAGAATTGATGTTTTGGTTAACAAAGAGAATTGGCTATCTAAAGATTATGAGCATTATGATTTGATAATTCCAAAAGTGAAATTTACCGAGGGTACTTTGGAGATGTCTAAGCTTATGAGACACGTCGCAGCTAAAGCTTTAGAGAAATTATTTAAAACAGCTAAGAAGAATAAAATTGAATTATACGCTGTTTCTGGGTATAGGTCGTTTGAAAGACAAAGAGATATTTTTAAGGCTAACTATAAAATTGATGGGGAAAGAGCTAATAAATATAGTGCAAGGCCGGGCCAAAGTGAACATCAGACCGGTCTTGCTATGGATATTACTTGTGAAGAGGTTGAATATAAGCTTTGTGAGGAGTTTGAAAAGACTAATGCATATGAGTGGCTAATAGAGAATATGCAAAATAATGGCTTTATATTAAGGTATCCCAAAGGGAAAGAAGATGTTACCGGATATGTATTTGAGCCTTGGCACATAAGATATGTTGGAAAAAATGTAGCTAAAGAGCTATATGAAGAGGGGATTACTCTTGAGGAGTATTACCGTAATAAAATGCAATCTTAGGGAGAAAGTTTACATAAATTATTGATTTCTTGTAGAATTTGTGTTAAACTATTAGTGTTGTTTACTAATGAGACGAAATAAGAGTGTGACAAGGAGGTTCCTAAGGTGCAATATAGGGACGAATTAATTTGTGTAGCAAGTAATTTTTTTGAAGATAAGAATAATAGGCGTGAAAGTATAATGAATCAAATTCAATTACACGCGCTTAGTCAAATAAAAGATGGGTTTACCAGTTTTAGAATAAGCCGATTAAAGAGAGAAGATGAAAAGTACTTAAAAGAGTGGGCAGATATGACTAATGCTGATGTGAAAGTTATTAAGTTTAGGTGTTTTGAAAATCAAAGCAGATATTTAGTGAAGCAATTTATAGTTGATTTAAAGGGAAGCATAAATATAGATTATGAATTGGAAGGTAAAACTTTGGTACTGTAAGGAGTAGAGATACTCCTTTATTTTTTGCCTGTTTTGTGATAGAATTGTGCCGAGGGGAGAGGCTTATGAGTTTTGTTCATTTACACGTGCATAGTGAATATAGCTTGCTTGATGGTGCTATAAGAATTAAAGATTTAGTGGCTAAAGCGAAAGAGTTTAATATGCCGGCAGTTGCGTTAACTGATCATGGCGTTATGTATGGTGTTGTTGATTTCTATAAGGAAGCTAAGAAGGAAGGAATTAAACCTATTATTGGTTCGGAGGTTTATGTAGCTTCAAGGAGTAGATTTGATAAAGATGTAAATAGCGGTGATGCTGAGCGTGGACATCTTATTTTGCTTTGTAAAAACAATGAAGGCTATAAGAATTTAACTAAGCTTGTTTCTCTTGGATTTACAGAAGGCTTTTACTATAAGCCTAGAATTGATAAGGAAATTTTGCGAAAGTATTCGGAGGGTCTCATTGGTCTTTCAGCGTGTTTAGCCGGAGAAATTCCGAGGGCTATTATTGAGAATAATTATGATAAAGCTAGAGAGCTTGTTTGTGAGTATAATGAGATCTTTGGACAAGGTAATTTCTTTTTGGAAATGCAAAGTAACGGAATTGATGAGCAAGTTTTGGTTAATCAAGGAATTGTTAGACTTGCTCGTGAATTTAATATTCCGCTTGTTGCGACTAATGATGCACATTATTTAACAAAGGATGATTATTATAGTCATGAGGTTTTACTTTGTATTCAAACTGGAAAAAAGATGTCAGATACAGATAGACTAAGTTTTTCTACAAATGAATTTTATTTTAAATCTGCTGAAGAAATGAAAGAGCGGTTTAAGAATTTCCCTGAAGCAATAGAGAATACGTTAAAGATTGCGGATATGTGTAATGTTGAATTTGAGTTTGGAAAGTTAAAACTTCCTGAATTTAAAATTGATACTGATATGACACATGAAGAATATTTTGTGGAAAGATGTAGGAAGGGAATAGAAGAAAGGTATAAAGGAAAACTTACTCAAGAGATTTATGATAGATTAGATTATGAAATTGATGTAATAAAAAAGATGGGATATGTAGACTATTTTTTAATAGTTGAAGATTTTATAAGATATGCAAAGGATAATGGAATTCCGGTAGGACCGGGGCGAGGCTCTGCTGCTGGTAGCATTGTTGCATATGCTCTTTATATAACAGATATAGAGCCGTTAAAATTTAATTTGCTTTTTGAAAGGTTTTTAAATCCGGAAAGGGTAAGTATGCCGGATATAGATATAGATTTTTGTTATCAAAGGCGTTCAGAGGTTATAGATTATGTTATAAGGAAATATGGTAAAGACCATGTTTCTCAAATTATAACTTTTGGAACTTTAGCGGCAAGGGCTGTTATTCGTGATGTGGGAAGAGTATTGGATATTTCTTATTCAAAAACTGATTTGGTTGCAAAAAATATCCCAATTGAGATTGGAATTACTATAAAAAAAGCGCTTAAAATGAATAAGGAATTAGAGGAACTGTATGAAACGGATTTTGAAGTAAAAAATATGCTAGATATATCTATGGCGTTAGAAGGATTACCTCGTCATGCTTCGACGCATGCTGCTGGGGTCGTTATTACTAAAGATCCTGTTATGGATTATGTTGCACTTTATAAAAGTGATGAGAATATTACTACACAGTTTACTATGACGACTTTGGAGGAGCTTGGACTCTTAAAAATGGACTTTTTAGGTCTTAGAACGCTTACGGTTATAAAAGATGCTATAAATTATATAAAGGAGAATACAGGTGTAGAAGTAAAATTTGATGAAAATATGGACGATCCTTTGGTATATAAATTATTATCTGAGGGTAAAACAGAAGGGGTGTTTCAACTTGAAAGTGCCGGTATGAAGGAGTTTATGAGAGAGCTAAAGCCTGAATCATTGGAAGATATTATTGCAGGTATTTCGCTTTATCGTCCCGGCCCTATGGATCAAATTCCAAGGTATATAAAAAATAAGAATAATCCCAGTAGCGTTACATATATTCACCAAGCATTAGAGCCTATATTAAATGTAACATATGGTTGTATGGTTTACCAAGAACAAGTTATGCAAATTGTTAGAGAACTTGCGGGATATACTTTGGGTCATGCTGATTTAGTTAGACGTGCGATGGCTAAGAAAAAAGCTGATGTTATGGCTAAAGAAAGAGAAGTATTTGTAAAAGGATGTCTTGAAAGAAATATTGATGAAATTTCTTCAAATAAAATTTTTGATGAAATGACTGATTTTGCAAAATACGCTTTTAATAAGTCACATGCTGCTGCATATGCGGTAGTTGCATATAGAACTGCGTATTTAAAAGCTCATTATCCTGCTGAATTTATGGCTGCAATGTTAAATAGTTTTATAGGGAGCCTAGATAGAGTGCCTCAATATATAAGTGAGTGTAAAAAGCTTGGAATTAGTATATTGTGCCCTGATATAAATGAAAGCATGGCGACGTTTAGTGTAAAGGATAATGCTATAAGGTTTGGACTGGGGGCAGTAAAAAATGTTGGTGAAACTGTTGTTAAAGCGATAGTTCAAGAGAGAGAACAAAACGGAAAGTTTAAGGACTTTGAGGATTTTTGTAAACGCGCTACAAGAAAGGGCGTTAATAAAAAATGTGTGGAGTCTTTGATAAAATGTGGTGCGTTTGACGGAATGAAATATAGGTCTGTTTTACTTCAGTCATATGAGAAGATTATTGAGGGTATTTCTTCTACGGAAAGGAATAACGTTTCCGGTCAATTTAATTTGTTTGATATGGGTGCAGTTCCTAAAATGGAGACTTTTTCATATGATTATCCTAAAATTCCGGAGTTCCCTAAAAAGCAATTACTATCTTTTGAAAAAGAGATGTTGGGATTATATGTAAGCGGACATCCTTTAGATAAATACCAAGACTTTTTGGATAAAAAGACTACAATAAATACTTTAGATGTTGTTGAGTATATTGAAAACAGGGGAAATGATGAATTTGAGAGTAAGATTGAAGATAATATGGAAGTGACAGTTGGTGGAATGATTTCCAATAAGCGTACTAAAATTACGAAAAATAATGAAATAATGGGATTTTTTAAGCTGGAGGACTTTTACGGAACTATTGATGCGATTGTTTTTCCTAAGGTATATTTAAGAATTCAAAATAAAATTGTTGAAGATATACCTGTTTTAATTAAAGGGCGACTTAGTTTGAAAGAGGATGAAGAACCTAAAATAATTTGTAACAATATTGAAGAACTTAATTTGCCCATTGAGAAACTTTATTTGAAAATTACGAAGGATAAGGAAAGGTTTATTGATAGTGAGATTTTACCTTTATTAAGAAGAAATTATGGGGAGACGAAGGTGTTTTTATATTATGAAGATAAGAAAATTACAAAGGTTGTTCCAAGTGAGCTAAATGTAAAGATTACAGATTTTTTAATTGGGAAATTGGAAGATGTTTTGGGAAAAGGAAACGTAAAATGTGTGTAAATGTTACTATTCAGACTTAACTTTATAAATCCCACTAAAAATGTCCCGGTTGGCT
>CAYZJZ010000007.1:12792-19937 GCA_964478905.1 uncultured Eubacteriales bacterium | reverse complement strand
GCACCAATTGTAGCACGTTGGCTAGATACTGTATCTATCGCATAGTCAATTGCCTTTAATGTATTATCTGAACTTGCTCTATCAGAAATGTCAATAGAAAACTTTTCCTTTCCATCACGGCTTAATCCTTTTGCAGACATATCTCCAATACCAAAAGATAATAAGTCTTCATCTTCTGTATTAGCGCCAATTTTGAAATCTGCTTTATTAGCTTCGGTTTCAACGGCAAATGTTACACCTGCTTTATCAGTTTTTATATTATTATCACCGTAATCTACACTTACTTTTAGTTCAGAAAATGTTACTTTTCCTGTAATACTTGTAGTTTCAAAGCTTTGATCAGCTAAATATGCATTTTTTCCGTCAGATATTTGTAATGTTTTTCCCTTTGCACTCCAAGTAACTTCATAGTTTCCATTAATAGCATTAGATACGTCTATTCTTACTGCACTACCCATAGTAGCTCCATCTTTAACTTCAGCAGCCATTGTTCCATCTAGTAATTTCTTTCCGTTAAATGTTGTTGATGTAGAAATACGGTCAATTTCGTCTCTTAGTGTGCTTAATTCGTTTGAAATAGATGTTCTGTCGTCTTCTGTTAACACACCTGTGTTTTGACCTTTAATTACTAGTTCTCTCATTCTTTGTAGAATGTCTGTTGTTTGTTGCAATGCTCCTTCTGCTGTTTGTAGTAAAGAAATACCGTCTTGAGCATTTGCTTCAGCTTGGTCTAATCCTCTGATTTGTGCTCTCATTTTCTCGCTTATAGCAAGTCCTGATGCATCATCTGCAGCACTATTAATTCTTAAACCTGATGATAATTTTTGAATTGACTTCTCCACACTTGATTGATTTACCTTTAATTTGTTTTGGGCATTTAATGCCATTACGTTTGTATTGATTCTCATAATAAATTCCTCCTTGAATTTTTAATATTTTTTCATCCATGACTTACATATTAACTTAAGTCTGATCTTACTGTAATAAAGTAAGAATTTTTTCAGGCTCTTTATTAGCCTGTGCCAACATCGCCATTGCAGATTCATTTAGAATACTGTTTTTGGTGTAAGTTACCATTTCTTCTGCCATATCTACATCTCGAATTCGAGATTCAGCGGCATTTAAATTTTCTTGGGTAACAGATAAGTTATTTGATGCATATTCCATTCTGTTTTGAACTGTACCGAGTTTAGCTCTTTGCTCCGTCACTTTGCTTATTGCATAATCAATAGCTTTTAGTGCGGCGTCTGATTTCTCTCTAGAACTTATGTCTAAATCGAACTTTGCACTTTGATCTAATCTGTTTAGTCCTTTAGATGTCATATCTCCTATTCCCATTGATAATAAATCTTGTGAATAGGTATTTGCACCAATTTTGAAATCTGCTTTTTTCCCTTTTGTTTCATCAGCTGTTTTTAACGTTGATCCGTCAATTGCATCCGAAACTTTGACTCCTGTATCACCGTAATCAAGTACTATACCGGCATCTGTAAAATTTACACTGCCTTTTACTATTGCATTTTCGTCTGCAAAGTTTTCATCTGAATAAGCTTCTCCACCATCCCACGCTACTTTGATTTTTTGTTTGCTTGTATCAAAGGTAAATGTATATTCTGTATCTGCAGTCGCATTAGACACATCTACATATTTTGCATTTGTAAGCCCTTTGTTTTCAAGCTTAACTCCCATATCTCCGTTTAATAGCTTCTTGCCATTAAATGTAGTTGATGTAGCAATTCTATCAACTTCGTCCCTTAATGTACTTAGTTCATTGGTAATTGAAGTCCGGTCATCCTCCGTCAATACGCCTGTATTTTGCGCCTTAATAACAAGCTCTCTCATTCTTTGTAGAATATCGGTAGTTTGTTGTAGGGCACCTTCTGCAGTCTGTAATAACGATATACCGTCTTGCGCATTATCTTTGGCTTTTCCCAAGCCTCTAATTTGCGCTCTCATTTTTTCGCTAATAGCTAGTCCTGACGCATCATCGGAAGCACCGTTGATCCTTAAACCTGAGGATAATCGTCCTACGGATTTTTCTACGCTATTTTGATTTTTAGACAGCATATTTTGTGCGTTTAAGGCCATTACATTTGTATTGATTCGCATCTTCTTCTCACCCCTTTCTTATATTTTTTTAAAACAAAAAACAGATAAATGCATCATCCTCAGAATTCCGGACCTGAGCAACCAAAAGCTAAGGATATATAACCCCCATCTTCGGTTTCTCTTCATAAGTATTCGTCCGTGAACACTGAAAATCTTCCTTGATTATTATGTCTATCCGGAATTCGAGTTTGGTACTCTACCCGTTCATAATATATATCGACACTTCTAGGAAATACTTAATAGTTTTTTGAAAAGTTTTTTATTTTTATGTAAACTTAGTAAAAACCTTTCATAATGCGTGTTTGACAGCAATTTTACACTATACAAAATTGCCGTTTTTTTGTTGATTTTACACTCGAAAAACCTTGCATTTGTTGGTTTCTTATAATATAATAACTGTGTTTGAAAGATTTTTTAATTTAATGAAAGGATTTGTTTTTATGGATAACGAAAATACAGGAATTGAAGAAAAAATCATTGATGTCGGTATCGAGAATGAAATGAAAAAATCTTACATAGATTATGCAATGAGTGTTATTGTTGCTCGTGCGTTACCTGATGTTAGGGATGGATTAAAACCCGTTCATAGAAGAATTTTGTATTCTATGAATGAGCTTAATATGACTCCGGACAAACCTTATAGAAAGTCCGCTCGTCTTGTTGGTGATGTTTTAGGTAAGTACCACCCTCACGGAGATGCTGCGGTTTACGACAGTATGGTTCGTATGGCTCAAGACTTCTCACTTCGCTATATGTTAGTTGACGGTCACGGTAACTTCGGTTCGGTTGACGGAGATAGCCCTGCGGCTATGCGTTATACCGAGGCTAGAATGTCTAAGATTACTCTTGAAATGCTACGCGATATTGATAAGGAAACTGTTGATTTTGTACCTAACTTTGATGATACGTTAAAAGAACCTGATGTTTTACCTGCAAGATTTCCTAACTTGCTTGTTAACGGTTCTTCCGGTATTGCGGTTGGTATGGCGACGAATTTCCCACCTCATAATTTAGGTGAAATTGTTGATGGCATAATTAAGGTTATTGATGAAGATAATGTTACTATTGAAGATTTGATGCAAATTGTTAAAGGCCCAGATTTCCCTACCGGTGGTATTATTATGGGTAAAGAAGGTATTAGAAATGCTTACACTACCGGCCGTGGTCGTATTATTGTAAGAGCGAGAGCTGAAATTGAGGAGCTTGGAAATAAACAAAGAATTATTGTTTCTGAACTTCCTTACCAAGTTAATAAGGCTCGTCTTATTGAAAATATCGCTAACCTTGTTAAAGAAAAAAGACTTGAAGGTATTTCTGATTTGCGCGATGAGTCTGATAGAGAAGGTATGAGAATTGTTATTGAGTTAAAGAGAGATGCTAATGCAAATGTTGTATTAAACCAACTTTATAAAAATACTCAAATGCAAGATACTTTCGGTGCTATTTTACTTGCACTTGTTGATAAGAAACCTCAAATTCTAAATTTAAGACAATGTATCGACCTTTACATTGAGCACCAAAAAGATATTATTTTAAGACGTACAAGGTTTGATTTGGCTAAGGCTGAAGCTAGACTACATATCTTAGAAGGATTAAGAATTGCTCTTGATTATATTGATGAAGTTATTAAGATTATTCGTTCTGCTTATGACGATGCTAAAGAAAGATTAATGGAGCGTTTTGGTCTTACTGATATTCAAGCTCAAGCGATTTTGGATATGCGTCTTAAGACGTTATCCGGTTTACAAAGAGAGAAGATTGAGGCTGAATATAATGAACTAGTTGAAAGAATTAAGTACTTTAAGGAAATTTTGAGTAGTGAGACTTTAGTTTATAAGATTATTAAAGATGAATTACTCGAGATAAAGACTAAGTTTGCTGATCCTAGACGTACTGCTCTTGAAGCTTCTGCTGATGATATTGATATTGAGGATTTAATTAAGGAAGAAGATTGTGTAATTACTCTTACTCATTTTGGATATATTAAGAGATTACCGGTTGATACATATAAGAGTCAAAAACGTGGTGGAAAAGGAATCACAGGCATTACGACTCGTGAAGAGGATTTTGTTGAAAATATCTTTATTTCTTCTACTCACCACTATATTTTATTCTTTACGAATAAAGGTAAGACTTATAGACTAAAAGCTTATGAAGTTCCGGAAGCCGGTCGTCAAGCTAAGGGTACGGCTATTGTTAATTTGCTTCAATTAGAAGCTGATGAAAAAATTACTGCGGTTATTCCTGTTGCGGAATATACTGATGATGCATATTTATTTATGGCGACTAGAAATGGTGTTGTTAAGAAAACAAATCTTATGGAATATGCTAATGTTAGAAAAGCCGGCTTACAAGGTATTTCGCTTCGTGAGAATGATGAGTTAATCGGTGTTAGATTAACTGACGGTCAAGATAAAGTTGTTCTTGTTACAAGACAAGGTATGTCTATTTCGTTTGATGAAAAAGATGTAAGACCTATCGGACGTGTTTCTCAAGGTGTGCGTGGTATTGAGCTAAACGATGGCGATTATGTTGTTGGTATGGAAAAGGGAAATTCTGCTGAGCTTTACTTGCTTGCAATTACTGAAAATGGTTTCGGAAAACGTACTGAGGTTGAAGAATATAGGGTTCAAACTCGTGGCGGTAAGGGTGTTCTTACTTATAAGGTTACTGATAAAACCGGTGAAGTTGTCGGTATAAGAATGGTTAAAGATACTGATGATATCATTTTAATTAGCTCTGATGGAACTATTATACGTCTTGCTGTTAAAGATGTAAGCGTTTTAGGTAGAAATACACAAGGTGTTACTTTAATGAGAATGCCTGATGGTGTTCAACTTGTAAGTATTGCAAAAGTTACAGATGAAGAAGAAGAAATTGAAGAAAATTAAATAACTGCTATACTTTTGTAGAGAACAACACTGTTAATAAAAACATTATTTAGTTTGTAAACAGAGTTGTTCTCTATTATTATGTAATTGCCGTATTTTTACTTTAGAAAGGATGTCTATTTTTTTATGAAATTACCAATAAGTATTAGAATAAGAAATAAGATAACTCCAACGCAAATAATTATTTTAGGATTTTTGTTTGCAATAATTATAGGTACAATACTGCTTATGCTCCCTATTTCACACGCTGAGCTTCAAAAAATATCCCTGTTAGATGCGTTTTTTACTTCTACATCTGCAGTGTGTGTAAACGGTTTGCTTTTGTATGATAATGCCACTACTTGGTCCGGATTCGGTCAAGCAGTTATATTACTTTTAATCCAAATCGGTGGACTTGGAATAATGTTTTTATTTTCAATATTTGCATTAATTACAAAGAAAAAGATAAATTTGAAAGAACGTATTACTATGCAAGAAGCAATTAATAGTCCTTCGCTTAGTGAAACGATGAATATGTTTTTCCAAATTTTGCTCATTACTTTAGTCGTAGAATTTTTTGGTGCCTTGTTTTTACTAAAAGATTTTTACCCTATTTGGGGACTAAAAGAAGGAATTTGGAAAAGTGTGTTTTTATCAATTTCAGCATTTTGTAACGCCGGTTTTGACATCCTCGGTACAAAGAACTATCAATTCCAAAGTGTAGTTTCTTTAGCAAATAATCCATCAGTTTTACTAACTCTTGCTATACTTGTTATAGTCGGTGGACTCGGCTTCGTAGTTTGGAGAGACATTTGGGAAAATAAATTTTCATTCAGAAAGTACACACTTCATTCAAAAATTGTCTTAATTTCTACGGGAATTTTGCTCCTACTTGGTACAGTATTATTTTTTATGTTTGAATCAAAAAATGAAAATTCAATTGGAGATATGCCATTATCTTTGCAACTAGCAAATTCGTTCTTTAATTCTGCATCTCCAAGAACCGCAGGATTTTCATCAATAAGCGTAAAAAATCTTACACCAAGTACAAATTTACTCATAATAATCCTTATGATTATAGGTGGTGCTCCCGGTTCAACCGCCGGTGGAATAAAAGTTACAACGTTTTCGATATTAATATTAACAGCTATCTTCTTTATGATGGGTAAAGAAGATGTACAAGTAATGAAAAACAACATACCTCATCAAACTATATTCAAGTCAATGTGCATATTTTTATTAGCTTTGCTTTTAATTTCACTAGGTGCATTTGTAATTCTAGCAAATAATGACGGTGTTCAGTTCTTTGAGGCTATATATGAAGCCGCTTCAGCGTTCTCAACATCAGGTATGTCTACCGGAATTACGCCTAATCTAAATACATTATCAAAATATGTATTAATTTTAATGATGTTTTTAGGACGTATCGGACCACTTACAATGGTAATTGCTTTTTCTCAAAAGCAATTGATAAAAAAGTCAACTTATAAATATTCTGACGGGAAAATATCTGTCGGTTAAAAAACAATTTTGGAGGTTAATAAATATGAAATCATTTTTAGTTATAGGGTTAGGAAAATTCGGAAAAAGCTGTGCAAAAGAACTTACCGAATTAAATTATGAAGTACTTGGAGTAGACGAAAATCCAAGATTAGTAAACGAAGTCGCATCCTACTTAACACATACCGTACAAGCAGATTCAACAGACGAAGACTTTTTAAGGTCAATTGGTGTAGAAACTTATGACAGTTGCATAGTAGCAATTGGAGACAATCAAGAAACAAGTGTCATGATAACAGTACTACTAAAAGAATACGGTGCAAAACACATAGTCGCCAAAGCACAAAGCGAGCTTCACGCAAAAATCTTAAAAAAAGTAGGAGCCGATCAAGTAGTACTACCTGAATACGATATGGGTAAAAAACTTGCTCACTCACTAAGTCATAAAAATATATACGACTTAGTCGATATATCATCAAATTACAGTATTGCATCAATAACAGCCCCAAAAGAATGGATAAATAAAACTCTTGGCGAATTATCACCAAGAGATAAATACGGAGTAAATATAATCGCAATAGAACCAAATTCAAGCGAACCAAACGTTTTTCCAAACGCCAATACAGTCATTGGTAAAAACGACATCGTAGTCGTAATCGGATACAA
>CAYZJZ010000007.1:0-12692 GCA_964478905.1 uncultured Eubacteriales bacterium | reverse complement strand
TTGCCCAACAACATCAAAAGCATCTTTTTGATAGTAATACTATTTTTGCGCTAGCTCAGGATTATCGAAAATATGTTGAGTCGCTAAAACCACAGCTCCTTTTAAATACGCAACATTTCCTAACTTAGATAAAACAATATCCGTAGCATTAACTGAACTTAAAAATCCTTTCTTTCTTACAGTCTCAATTATAGGAGCAAGCAAAATTTCTCCTGTTGAAATAATTCCACCATTAATAATTACAAGCTCCGGATTTAGAGTATTAATAATATTAGCAATACCAATGCCAATATTCTCTCCAATTCTCCTAATCAACGTTACTGCAAAATCATCACCCATTCTCGCAGCATCAAAGATCGCCTCCGGTAAAATATCATCAGCCGAATTAATCTCCTCACACTCATTAAAAATAGAAGAACTCTTATGTTCCTCATATCCCTCAAACGCCATCTTAGTCAAAGCCTTAACAGACGCAATAGTCTCTAAACAGCCTCTATTTCCACAACTGCAAATTTCCCCATTTACATCAACCGTAGTATGACCAATTTCTCCCGCACCAAACGAAGCACCGGAAAAAGAATTATCATCAATAAACAAACTTCCACCAATACCATACTCAACATTTAAACAAAAGAAACTTGAAACATTTTTACCTGTACCAAACCATCTCTCGCCAAGCCCCATAGTTCTCGTATTATTATCAATATAAACAGGAATACTCGTCGCCTTCTCAAGCTCCTCAACAATATTAATATTCCTCCAACCAAGGTTAGGCGCAAATATAGACACACCTTTGTTACTATCAACCAAGCCATGAATACCAATTCCAACACCAACAACCTTTTTCCCCTTAGCCAAATACTTACGATTAATATTTATAATCTCAGCTTTAATAATCTCTAAAGCTTCATCAGCAGTAAGCGGTTTCTTCTCATAAGGAATTTCCTTTTTATACTTAGTATTAGCCATCAAATCAGACGCAATAATCTTAATCTTCCTAGAACCCAAATAAACACCAATAACTCTATAATAGTCGCATCTTATTCTAAGCATTATAGGCTTTCTTCCGCCACTTGAATCCCCAGACTCACCCTCAATAATCAAATTATTATCAATAAGCTCACTCGTAATATTAGTTATAGTCGCCGGAGTAAGTCCAGTAATCTCAGCAATTTCACTTCTAGAAATAGGTCCACGTTTTCTAATAATATTCAAAATATTTTTACTGTTAATTTTCTTAATCATAGAAAATTTCCCGGTATTAACACTCTTACTTTGTTGCATTTTTATCCCCCATCTATCATTTCAATAACTCTAACGCCTTCTCAAGTTGCAAATCCTTATAAACACTATTATTTTCAACCTCAACATCAGGTTCAATTCCAACATCTTGGATACAAACTCCACTCGGTGTAAAATACTTAGCAATAGTAATCTTAATCGACGTTCCGTCACCAATCATATACCAGCCTTGAACAACACCTTTTCCAAACGTCTTTTTACCAACCAAAGTACCACACTCTCTATCCTTAACAGCACCGGCTAAAATCTCAGACGCACTCGCAGATTCCTCATTAACAAGCAAAACAAGTGGAATATCCAATCCATCTCCGTCAGAATTATCAGACTTCCTATTACCATCCTTATCCTCAGTATATACAATTAGCCCCTTCGGCACAAGAACTTTCGCAATTTTTATTACCTCATCATAAATTCCGCCACCATTATCCCTAACATCAACAATCAAACCGGTAACATTTTCAGCTCTTAATTTATTATAAGCCTCCATAAACTCATCAGAAGTATGTTCATCAAAAGAAGCAATCTGAATATAACCAATTCCATCTATATTTTCAGAATAAACACTCTTAAACACAATTTCTTCAGTCATAACATTTTTCTCAATCAACTTACCATCTCTATTAATCGAAAGAGCAATATTAGTCCCCGCCTTAACCTTCATCTTTTCAGCAACTTCATTTAACGAAAAATTATTACAATCCTCTCCATTTATCTTAACAATTTTATCATTCAACATAAGTCCGGACTTCTCAGCCGGCGAATCCTTAACAATTCCAACAATAGTAATATCAGTTTTTTCAACCAAGCTGGTAGAAATAACAACACCAATACCATCATATTTTCCCTCAGTAATCTCCATCATCTCTTGATTTTGTTTATTGTCTAAATAAGAAGTATATGGGTCACCAAGCGCTTCAAACATTCCGGACATAGCACCATCATAAATCTTCTCATCACTTATCTCACCATAAAAATTCTCACTTAAAAGCTTCTTAGATTCCATAAGCTTATTTATAAACTTCATTTCATCAGCAGTATATCCGTTAACCATTCCCATAATCAAAATATTAGAACTTCCCGATAAAAGCAAAGTAATAATTGAAGTAATTACTACTAAAAAAATAAGTCCTATTAAAGTAATGTGTTTATTTTTCATATTCTCTCCTAATTTTTCAATAATCTTTTATTTAAATGTTACGCCGGTATAATCCAAATAATTCTTCGGATCTTGAGGAGTACCATTTTTTCTAACCTCAAAATGAAGATGAGGGCCAGTAGAATATCCTGTACTTCCGGCTTTCATAATAGTATCTCCCTGATTTACAGTATCTCCAACTTTAACAAGTAACTTACTCGCATGACCATATAAAGTAGAAAGTCCATTACCATGATCAATAATAATCATATTACCATATGCAGTATTATAACAAGACTTTATAACAGTTCCGGACGCAGCAGCATAAACATTAGTACCAAGCGCAGCTCTTATATCAATCCCCGTATGAGTACTGTTTTTCTTAGTAATAGGATGAATTCTAGGTCCATACTTACAAGTAATAACCTTAGAATAAGCCCCCGGCCAAATAAAATCCTCATTCTTGGAAACAACCGTACTAGTTCCACTAAGTTCCCTTAATTGGCTCTCAATAGCTTGAGACTCCTCAAGCTCTCTATCAAGTTGCTTTTGAAGCTCAGCCACATCCTTCTCAAGTAACTTCGCTCTCGAATCCTTAGCACTCCTAGAAGTCGCTAACTTTTGTTTATTCTCACTCTCAACACGCTTAGCCGCCTCAACAACAACCTTACTCTCCTCAAGCTCAGCAACTTCCTTGTTAATTTGATTTTTTAAATCTGTTAAACTATTAAATAACTCTCTATCAGCTTCAACCATTCTATCAGTAAGCTCGCATCTCTTAATAAAATCAGAAACACTACTAGAATCCATAAGCATCTTCACATAAGTAACATCGCCATTTTCATACATAGCTCTAACACGCTTTTGAAGTAAAACCTCTTCTTCTTCCTGTTTCTTATTAGCTTCTTCAATACTCTTTTGTTTATTCTTAATATCGCTATTTAAAGAATTAATTTGACCTTGAATATCGTCTAACTCCTTTTGAGCCTTATTCATCTCAGCATCCAATTCTTCAATCTCATCAAGCAAAGTCTTTTGCTTTTGTTTTACCTGATTAATCTCAGACGTTTTAGCCTCAATAGCATCATTATTCTTATCAAGCTTAGCCTTAAGCTCATCCTCAGTAGCCGCAAAAACATAAGAACAACTACCAAGAACCGATAACGCAGTCACAACTGAAATAACCTTTTTCATAAGTATCCACATCCTTGTCAAAAAATATTAAACCTTCAAATACTTCTTAATAGAAATCATACAAGCAATACAACTAATTCCAATTCCAATAACCAAATTAGTATACAAAATCTTTTGACTCAAATCCACCCAAGGAAAACTCAAAGCAGAATCAGCAACAAGATTTTGGAGACCGGAGTACATTGGCATAATTATAAACCACGAAAGGTACGCACCAACAACTCCAACAATAATTCCCTCAATAATAAACGGAGTCTTTACAAAGCCATCAGTTGCACCAATATACTTCATTATATTAATTTCTTTACGTCTTGAATGAAGAACCAACTTAATAGTATTAGAAATAACCAACAAAGACACAGCAACCAATAAAACAAACACAACCATAACAACTAATTGAATAGCCTCAGAAGCCTTATTTATATAAGAAAAAACACTCTCATCAAATCTAACCTTTCTAACGCCATCAATAGCTTCAATCTTAGCCACAATATCATTCGCCATAGTTAAATCACTAACATTAACCGCAAACGAATCAGTAAACAAATTATTATCTTCCCAACCCTCGGTAAAATCAATTGTATTCTCATCAAAAAACTGCTCACGAGCATTCTTCAACGCTTCTTCCTTTGTCTCATGAGTAATATCAGCAACACCGGCAATCTCAGAAATAGTCTTCTCAATCGCCTTCACACGAGTCTCATCAGCATCTTCCTCCAAGAAAGCAATTATCGTCTGGTCAGCCTTCATATTATCAACAAAAGCCTTTGCATTCTCACCAACAATAGAAAAAATCCCAAGTGTTATCATAGAAGTAGAAATTATCAAAACAGAAGCAACAAACATAAGCTTATTCTTCCAAACATTTTCAAAACCTTGCTTAATCAAATAAAACAGTGTTCCCACTTTTTTACCCCCCTAGAGCTTAATAATTCCCCCTGTATTGGTCTCTGGTAATCTTACCCTTCTCAAGCTCAACAACTCTCTTCTTCATCGCATCAACAATATCTTTAGCGTGAGTAGCCACAACAACGGTAGTACCACGCATATTAATCTCATTTAAAATCCTCATTATCTCCCAAGCATTCTCAGGATCAAGATTACCCGTAGGTTCGTCCGCAATCAACACAGACGGATTATTAGCAAGAGCCCTCGCCATAGCAATTCTCTGTTGTTCTCCACCGGACAATTCATGAGGATAACTATTAGACTTAGCACTAAGTCCAACCAAACTAAGTAACATAGGAACCTGTTTCCTTATGTACCTTGCAGGCTTTCTCACTATACGCATAGCAAAAGCAATATTCTCATAAACAGTCTTATCCGGAAGAAGCCTAAAATCCTGAAACACAATACCAATACTACGCCTTAAAAAAGGAACATATCTCGGCTTCATACTATGCACTTTATAATTATTAAGGAAAATCGTACCCGAATCCGCCTCTTCCTCTCTAATCATTAGCTTAAGCAAAGTAGATTTCCCCGAACCGGAAGGTCCGACCAAAAACACAAACTCGCCTTTATCTATCTTAAGATTAACGCCACATAAAGCCTCAACACCGCCCTCGTAACGCTTATGTACATTAGAAAATTCAATCATCATAAATGAACAGTCCTCTCATAAAACCTCATTCACCAATAATACTTTATCATATTATACAGAAATTTTCCACAAAAATCACAAAATTTTCACTTGAATATTTAGGCAACATTTAGTATGATGTAAACGGAAATATCAGAAAGGATGATTCTATATGTTTTTTAAAAAAATAAACAAAAAAGAAACTATCATATCAGGTAATTGCATCGTAGAAAGTGGCTTAAAAACCAGTGGCAGTTTAAAAATATACGGAAAAATAAACGGCTCTATCGATGTCGACGGAGACGTATTAATCGGAGAAACCGGAGTTGTACTCGGGAAAGTAAACGCAAAAAATCTTATACTGGAAGGAACAGTAGACGGAGACGTCCATTGCAACAACACATTAAAGCTAGCATCTTCTGCTAAATTAAATGGCGACGCATATGTAAAACAATTCTCAAGCGAAGAAGGTTGCTTATTTGCCGGTAAATGTATAATGGAAGAAATGGAAAAACTAAAAGAAAAAGACAATAAAATGGATAAAAACTTCGACGTAACTCCGCCGAAGTCTCAAAAAAAAGCAAAAATAATTTCCGAATTAGAAACAACAGAGCAAGAATAAAAAGGTGGACTCAAGTCCACCTTTTTGTATTAATTACTCAACAACTAAATTCTTAATAGCCGCTAAATCTAAGAAATTCTCTTCCTCAGTAGGATTTTCACCTTTACTGTAAGTTAATCCGATAACAATTTTTCCATCTACCGGTTCAAATGTCTCGTTAAATTCAGTCCAAGTATCCGAACTTTCTATTATTCTAAAAGGTTCTCCATTGATAGTAAATCCAAACATCGCATCAGCTCTTCCATTTAAGATATAATCAAAACTTACATTTACACGATGTGAAGTCTCAACAGTCAAAACAGCACTCGCATCTTCATTCTCATCCAAAGTTTCTCTACTCCTAAATACATACTCAATATTGCCTTCCTCTACCTCAATGTTATCATAATACCATTCGCCCTCTAAATCATACTGTGTATCCTCTGTAAATGTAACATAAATGCTATGGTTTGAAGTTACATCTTCAAATAAATACGTAGTAACCGCTCCAACACTTACTCCGTCAACCGTCACATCTAATACCTTATATCCATTATTAGGCGAGATATTAAACCTCTTACTAGATCCATAACTTACACTTACATTTCCGGAAGGAGTAATAGTACCATTACTTCCAGCATATGCAGTAATCGTATAAGTTCTTCTCGAATAAGTCGCAACCAATTCCATATCACAAGTTACATTTAAATAATTTGCATCACTTGGAGTCGGCTCCCAACCTGAAAAACTATATCCACTTCTAGAAGGTGCAGTAGGTGCAACTGCCGAACTGCCATTATCTACAATTTGAGTAGACAATACCTCTCCATCATAACTCTTAAATACAACCGTCCACTGCTTTACAAATTTAGCCGTTGCCCAAACATTACTCTTAGGCATCGTAAACGATTGCTCATTCAAAGTCAAATCAGTAAATCCATCTACTCCAACAATAGTCCAACCATCAAACCTATAACCATCAGTCGGAGTTGCAGTTATAGTAACACTTTCTCCCGGATTATACTTTCCACCACCGGTAACCGTACCAGGTGTAGTTATAACATTCTCAGGATCAGTATCATCAACAACTGTATCAGGCGAAGTAGTAACAAAAACCTCATAATAATTAGTAAATATAAACTCATTACTTATAAATGATGCAGACTCATTACCAGCATTATCACTTACTCCGGCTATAATTAAATACCTAGGCTCATTCAAGCCTTCCGGACTCTTAACTACAGCATTTCCACCAGAAATCGGAGCTAAACTCCACTCGCTATCTTCTATCGTAGGAATTTGTGCCTCAGTATTCCAATAATACTTCAAAGTCAAATCCTTAATACCCGCAGGTGAATCAGTAAGCGTAACATTTACACTCACGTTCAAGAACTCTCCGCCATTTGGATCTATTGATATTACCGGAGCCGTTATATCATATATAACATTTTCCGAAGCACTCAAATTATCCTGCGTAAAAGTATTTCCCGCATTTCCGTTTCTATCTTCATAATTCAAAATACTAAACGGAACTATACCTTCCGTGTATTCAGCATCATCAGGAATCAAATACGTAGCAACATATTTACCATCTGCGTATGTAACTGTAGTTGATTGATTAAAAATCGTAACTGTCGGAGTGCCAGTCAATTCCTCAGATACTCCAAATTCAACAGTAATAGTATCTCCATTACGAGCATACTTAGGACTTGCATTACTACTAAAAATAGTTACATTAGTTAAAGACGGTGGAGTCGTATCAATTATCGGCATATTCGAGTCACCTTTATCCGAAGTTGAATAATATTCATTCGGATTATTATACATATCTTTAGCAACATAATCCGTAAATGTTGCTAAATCATCACTGTATTTAGCTCCTGAAATAGTAAAACCAAATCTACCATCTCCACTCAAATTTTCAAATCTAATAATCTTCTTCTCAGGAACAATACTATTAGTACTTGAATCAACAAAGTCTCTAACAGTAATACTTTCAACTGTCATATTATCATTAACTTGAATTTTTCCATTCCAATCACTCACAATACTATTAACATCTAAATTACTTAAACTAGGCCTAATAGTATTCGTCATACTATAATTTCCCCAAGTATATGAATATACAGGATCACTAAATGTAAGAGTATATTCTAAAGCCATTGGCTTTCCTGTCTCCCATTTATCAACTTCATTCCATACTTCGTCAGTCTTACTAAAAAATGTAGGACTTCCTATATCAATTTTTACCAAACTACCATCATAAGGAATTTTAACTCCAGGATTTTCAGCAGTTCCATCATCAAAAGTCTCATTAGCAGGTACGCCCTTATTTCCATAATATTCATAATCACTAATACTAATTGGAATATCTTCATATGCATATTGACTTCCAATATTAGTACATATAGCAGTCCATATTTTCTTATCCGTTTCATCACTTGTAACAGTAGCTCTCTCCCCAGCTATATACACAACTGGACCAACTGTAAGTTCATAATCAAAAGTCATATCCACCTTTACAGTCTCAAGACGATTAATATAAGCAGGAGTAACATAATTCCCCTCTCTTAAAGCCGATACAGTGATACTTTCAAGTTGTGGAGTAATATTATTAATTTCAAACTCTCCATCACCAGAACCCGGAGAAATAGTAACTTTCTCTATCGTAGTATTACCAGCTTCATCTTCAATATAAATATAGTAATCACCTGTTCCATCTATATCAATCGTACCTTTGCCATCAGTCAAGTCAACTTTACCATCTAGATTTTCAAAATCATCTTTATCCGGAGGTGTTTCGCCTTCTTCAACTTTAATATACTTAATCTCTTTTATACCAGCATCTGCTTCTCCTTCCGGCTCAACGGTTATTTCAATTTTTTTCTTATCCTCTGATAATCCGATATCTACATTACTAGGAGTAGTATCTACATATACTTTATTAACTTCGTTAGGTCCATCTTTCCATTCGGTTTCTCCATGAATTTTATATTTATAAGAAATTTCTATCGGTCCATTTTTATCTCCATCTTCAACTTTATAAGTAAAAATCCAATTCTGTGCAGAATTTTCAGAGCTAAGTTCAGGTATACTACTTGTTGGCGATTTACCATTAATCAGAATATCTGAAATATTCATTTCATCTTTATCAAGTTGTAAAGTAAGTTGAACATAATCTCCAACAGTTGCATATATACTATTTTTATCTGTCAATCCGCCATCCTTATAAGATTTAACCGTTAAAGTTTTGACATCAATCTTCGGTGCAGTTGAACTTGTTCTTTCAGTTACTAGAATGCTAGGTCTAAATCCAATAGGTATTGTTTTTCCGGCATAAAATGAATAAGGACCAAACCAAAAAGAATGTATTCCATCATCAACTTCTGTACTAATATAATAGTCTCCACGCATAATTGCCTCAGCACCAGAATTCATATAAAAATCAGCTGTGCCAAAAATAGTATTATTCCATATTTCATTACTAGGTTCAGCATTTTCAGAATACCATTCTTCTTCATAAAAATATCTAATAACTTTAGATAGCAACCAGGACTCCATCTTCTCTATATCTTCAACAATAGTTTCTGCAGCTTCGTCACCATTCAGTACTAAACACTCTATATCTGAATTACTTGCTGTTTGGTTAATATGTACTGCCACTAATTCATTAGCACCTCCGTACATATCAAATATACCATTCATATTAGAAGTAGTACTACTACTAGCCTTATTATTAAAATTAACTTTTTCATTATCATTATTATAGCCTGTATACGATGAATCACCACTGTTAAAAGTGTTCTTTTTAGGTTGATCCGCATATGCCTCTTGACTCATAGTCAATATAGAAATTGCGTCCCATTCTGACATTGTTACTAAATGGCTTATAGCCTTTCCAGACACTCCATATTCACTCTTATCTTCATCAAGCATATTTTTAGAATATTCATATGCTATATTTACCGTAATTCCATCATAGACTTTTTTACCATCAACTTCCTTAGTCCCCTTGAAATCAGAATTAAGATATGGTTTTACTCCGATTATTCCATCATTTTCACTCGCTTCATACTTTCCCATCCAAAAACCTGTAAGTTGCTTCCCACCATATGAAAATGCTACTAAAGAATTAGCCAATGTATCATTATCTCCGTTAGACCATTCAACGTTAAAACTTTGATAATCAAATGTATCAATAGTGTATGAAAATCTAGGAATCCAAACAAACATACTTCCATAAGCATCTATTCTTTTTCCAGCTAAATTGTTAAGTGCCCATCTACTATCTTTAGGATCCGGTACCTCTCTTATAGCAATATCATCTTTTAGCATTATATTAGCCCATAATCTTGAATTTGCAGTATCAAGAGAATTTTCACTATATTTAACTGCATAATCATACCACTCAGTATCATATTTAGTAGTAGTTATCCAAAACCCTTCTTTTACCTCAGTTATGTCCATAAGCTGAGTAGATTCCCCATCTATAATAGTATCTACTAATTCTACTACGTCTCTAGTAACCTCTACCCATTTTACCGGCACCATCCCGTCAATCAATTCAGGTTCATTAACTTTTACATCTCTTTGGCCAATTACTGTTTTACCGTCTTCCTCATTATAATTAACCGTTATAGTATAATAATCATAGAATGTAAAACTTTTTTCCTCATATGAAACTCTTACATCCCAAACACCAGGATATCTCAAATCTATATACTGATACCATTCGCTAGATAATACATTTTCACTTAAATCCTTTATCGGTCTTGCCGAAACTTCAACCTTACTATTAAGGACTTCTTCTCCCTCATTCCCTTGAACTGACATCGGAATTTTCGAACTTCCTTTATCATATACCAAAGTTATTTTTCCTCCGGTTACAATAGAAGATGTACTCATTCGATACTTGCTTTCATCCGTTTCATCCTTTTGAACATAATAAACTGTATTATCTGGAACTGTCTCTATAAGTATTTTCCTTAGAACAGATTGATATTCAAAATTACCAGAATATTTAGTCACACTTTCTCCTGACGTATTTTCTACTTTTATGTATAAATAATTATCTCTACCTACAACATTATCACTTGATAATATAACAGTATTTCCTGTTAACTCCGTCCATTGTTTTTTACCTGTAAATGTAAGATTTCTTATACCTACATAGTTATTACTAGAACCGGAAGTAATACCACTTCTTTCAAAGCTTAAATCTATTACATATTTTCCATCTGAATCACAAGTAAACTGTTTCGAATATGTTTGCCAATCATGTTTGCCATCACGATTTAAAATTTCTTTACCATTTACAGAAATCTTCATCATATCTTTAGCAGGCGAATTAGTCATATAATCAAAAGATATTACTCCTGAGCTATCACCACTATTAATAATGATACGTTTTTTCGAGGTTATTGCTACTTTTCCTATACTAATATCTCCAGATCTATAAATGCCATTTACGTAATCGTACTCCCAATGTATTCCTGAATCCACATTATTCCCATTTTCGTCCAATATATTTGAATATTCAAATATTCCATCAGTAATAGTATTTTCATCTTTAACGATTCCTGAAAAAGTTGCAGTATATACTTCATTTCCAGTATTATTCGGCAATGTAGACCAAGCATAATATATCTTTTTCACATTTTCCGCACTATCTATAGCCTTTTGTACATCTATTTCGATTTCCAACTCATCTTCAGTTATACTTCCTGAATTAGGCGTCATAGTAACATTATATTTATTAGTATCCGTTACTGTAATTTCAAAAGATACTTTATAAACATCATATGCCAATTTAACCTCTTTGGTAGTTATTACTCCTGAAACACTTTTTTCCTCCACTCCTGATATTGTCGCCGACTTCATAGGTATTACATACTCACATTCTACGCAGTCTTCGCTTGTACATACGCCATTTTCATCGATACAAGCACATTCTCCCTCTCTAAAACATACCAGTTCAGCATTTTCGTCTTGTATAGTTCCTCCAAAAGTATTAGTAATTTTTAAATATCCACCCTTAAGAGAAATATCTTCATTAGTTATATACGCTACCTTAGTAGGTAATTTCCTAACAATCATACCTGTATTACCGCTGTCAACATTAATATCTTCTTTAATAATAAAATTCCCGGCTAAATCAGTAACTTTAATTTTATATGTAGCTATAGCCTCTACTACATACGAAAACTCTTCTTTATCCTTAACACCACTAATTGACTGCCATTCACCATTTATCCATATAGTAACCTCCGCAATTCCATTATTATCGCTAGGCGTACCATAAATTGTTGCCTTCTTGCTATTTAAGTTTCCATATTCAACTCTAGTAGATAATGTAGGAAGTGTAGTATCATACACTATGTTAGTAGAAACATTCCAACTTAAATTCCCATCAGTAAATTTAATACTAATAGGACCGGCAGTGTCCTCTTGAGCTAAAACTTTACTTAAACTATATTTATTATCTCCTAAACTTTTTAATTTAACATCTGTACTTTCCGTCAAATCTTTTACTACATACGTCTTATCTCCAATTATAACATTCAGAGCATCAGTACAATTTTGCGCTGTATACTCTAAAACTAAAGTATCCCCTAATTTCGCATACCCTGTTGTAATTGGTACTTCATCTCTCAAAATATTAACAGTAAAATTTTCTAATGTTGGATCATTAACAAGAGTATTTATTTCCCCATACTCGCTAAGGAAATTCATATATTCTTCTTCGCTCATTTCCTCGAAGAACTTTATATACTCTTCATCAGTCATTTCTCCTAACTTTTCATATTCTTCACTAAGAGTCGGTTTTATTTCCGGTTCGCTATTTCCTTCCTCACTTGGGTTCGTAACTTCTTCCGGTT
>CAYZJZ010000006.1:0-20037 GCA_964478905.1 uncultured Eubacteriales bacterium | reverse complement strand
TTGGTATTTCCTTTTTTTATTTTTACTGTGACATATCTATTGTAAACCTATAAAAATATTTTACAAAATGCAGAGAGATCATTACATATTGAAAATGGAATAGACAATACTAGAGTTATGCAGGAAGTTTTGGATAGATAAGTCTATAAACCAAATAATCCAAAAGTAAGGTTTACGAATCAATACTTTGCTTTTGGATTTTATCTATTTGAAAATGAACTTTTTAACCAAGCCTCATATTCCTCTAAAGAAAGTATTCCATCTAAGCAATCATCACGTTTTGAAGTGGCTGTATACTGCCACTTTTTAAATGCAGGTTGTTTAATGGTGCCTACTTTTGCTCTTGCGAAATATCGCTTATAATAGGTGTTATAAAGTTTCCAAGCAGGATTAGACTTTACCTTATCTTTATATTTTTCTGTAGTAGCAATTTGCTGACAGGTTTTATTTGTATTTTCTACAATTCGGTCGCAGTAGTTAGAGTTATAATTTCCTTTGGTTATAAAATATTTTCCGCTAACGGATATAAACAGCAGATAGAAGAAAGAATAAAAGAATTTTTTAATAGTGACAGATACATACTAAAAGAAGTAACAGGCGATGACTTAAATGATTTTTATAGTGAAATAATTTCAGATAACTGCAAAGGTTCTACCGCAATTCATTATCATTCTTTACTGCATAAAGCATTTAAAAGTGCAGTAAAAAGAAGAATAATTCCAGCTAATCCATGCGACCAAGCAGACAGGCCACGAATGACACAGTTTATTTCGTCATATTATAATCAGTTTGAAATTAAAAAATTACTTGATGCTATAGAGGATGATCCACTACGAATTGTAATAGTTTTAACTGCTTATTATGGACTTAGACGAAGTGAAGTATTAGGAATAAAGTGGGAGGCAATTGACTTTGAAAATAAGGAAGTAAGAATAGCTCATAAGATAGTAAATGAAAAACAGAACGGAAAAAGAGTTGCAGTAGGTCATGATAGCATGAAAACAAAATCAAGTTATAGGACTTTACCATTACTACCTCCAGTTGAAGAAGAATTAAAAATAGAAAAAGAAAGACAGAGAAAAATGAAATTACTTATGAAAAAAAGCGTATTCATATAAAGATGAAGAATATGTTTGCGTAGATAGTTTAGGAAAACTATTTAGACCGGAATATATAACTGATCATTTCCAAGTAATACTTAGAAGAAATGGCTTAAAGAAGATAAGATTTCATGATTTAAGACATAGCTGTGCAAGTATTTTCCTTGCAAATGGAGAAGAAATGAAAAAGATTCAAGAGTGGTTAGGACATTCTAATATTTCAACAACAGCAGATATTTATGTTCATACAGATGCTAAAAGCAAAGAGTCATCCGGAGAGATTATTACAAAAGCGCTTGCTAGAGTGTGATTTGACAAAACTAAAAATAATGCGTATAATGTTATTGTAAAATTAAAATAATATATAATTATAACTTTATAATAACAAAGAAGGTGTTGAAATTGAATTACACGAAGTTGATATTAAATTATATAAATGATTATCCGGAAGATGAGCCGATTTTTATTGATGATATAAAAAGGTTTGTAATAGGAGTTTGTACTGATGAAAATAGAGAGAAAATATTAGAAAATGTGAATGTAATTATAAATAGGCTTAATAAAGAAAATATAATAAAAACTTTTTATAAAGGAATTTATTATAAACCTAAAATTAATGTTTTTGGCGAAATGCCGTTAGATAAAAGTAAAGTTATAAACCTAAAATATTTGAAAGATAAAAATGGTAATGTAAAAGGATATATAAAAGGTGAAAAGTTATTTAATGCTTTAGGATTAACTACTCAGGTTCCTAATATTACTCATATAGTAACGAATGAATGGAAAAATGCAAATATTTATAAAAATGAGTATCTTAATGTACTAGTAAGTAGACCAAAAATTGAAATAACAAATGAGAATTATAAATATCTTCAGTTTATAGATTTACTAAATGATATTGATAATATTTATATTGAAGTAGATAACTATGAGGATATAATTTATAATTTTATACTCCAAAATGAACTCGAATTTGAAAAGATTTTAAAGTATATAAGAGAAACAAAGAGTGTAAAAATTATGAGTAAATTGCTTATATTAGCGAGATAGGAGGTGAAATAAATGTTACATTTAGAAAATGATACTTTTAGACAATTCGTGAATAAAATTAGTATTGAAAGCGGAATTGATACAGACATATTGGAAAAAGACTATTATGTTTGCCTTATATTAAAAGAACTTGCAGAAAGCCAAGATACAATAAAAGCATATTTTAAGGGTGGAACAGCTGTGTATAAGATATTGCCTACTATGAATAGATTTTCAGAGGATATTGATTTAACAGTTGAAGTAATATCAGATGAATCCAATAACAAAAATAAAACAAGATTAGAAAAGTCTGCATTAGGGTATAAGATTCTCGGATTAGAATTAATAAAAGAAGAATGCATTAATAATAAAGGTAGTGTAACTGCTGTTTACCGATACAAATCGGCGTTTGATCAGAGCTATATGCCGTTATATAGGGAAGGTAAAATACAAGTAGAATCAACATCATTTACGATTAGTGAGCCAACTGAAAAGTATACAATAGAGCCAATTATATATAAACTTGCAGATGATTCGTCTAAAAAAATATTAAAAGAAAAGTTTAATATATCAGAGTTTGATATAAGGATTATAAAATTAGAAAGAATCTTTACAGATAAGGTGTTTGCAACAGAATTTTATTATTTACGAAAGATGTATGCAGATATGGCAAAACACATATATGATATTTTTAATTTATATAATAATGAAATAATACGAAATTTATTAAAAGATACTAAGGAATTTAGTAAGTTAATTGACTATAAAAGACAAGAAGAAATTTATAGAAAAGGCGGTATAGATTTTAATACAAAATTAAGTGATTTTACATATTTAGCTTTAGATTATAGTGATGAATTTATTAAAGAGTTTAATAATATGCAAGAAAAATATGTATTAAATGAAAAATTTAAAGTAAGTATAGACGATGCGAAAAAAGTATTAATAAATCTTAAAGAAATTTTTATAACAAATAATTTATAAAGCGTATTCATCAATGATTTTGGGAGGGGGACTATATGTGTCAGTTAACAAATGAAGAAATTCATAAAATTCGTGAAGAAAATTATGAAAAAACTAAGAATATGACAGACAGAGAACTATTAGAGTATACTAAAGAAAAAGCATCTAAAGTAATTGAACGACTTAATGATATTATGGATGAAAAAGTAAGCTAAATGTAAAAACTCGGGGAAATATAATTTTCCCGAGTAAAATGGCGGAGAGAGCGGGATTCGAACCCGCGTGCGGTTGCCCGCAAACTGATTTCGAGTCAGCCCCGTTATGACCACTTCGATACCTCTCCAACAACAAAAATAATTATAGATAAAACTATTACTTTTGTCAAGCAAAGAGGCTGTAAAAACTCATTTTCAATATTTAGTAAAAGGTAATATCATTGGTATAAAGTACTTGATAAAATTAATACATTTATATATGTTCCTTGTCAATCTTACTAAACAACTTTAATGCATTTTTTGTTGTAATATCAGCGATTTCATCAACTTGCATTTTCTTTACTTCCGCAATTTTTTCAAGAATGTACTTTATATACATAGAGTTATTTCTATTTCCTCTAAACGGAACGGGAGTAAGATAAGGAGCATCAGTTTCAACTAAAATCCTGTCTAATGGAATATACTCCAAAACTTCAATCGCAGTTTTTGCATTTCTAAAAGTAACAGGTCCGTCAAATCCAAGGTAGTATCCTAATTTTAAAAATTCTTTTGCAGTTTCAACAGAGCCGGAAAAACAGTGTATTACACCGTTACACTTCGCCGGAGTCCTTTTTAAGATGTTTAATGTATCTGAGTGTGCTTCACGATTATGAACTACAATTGGTAAGTCAAATTTATTTGCAATTTCAATTTGATTTTCAAAATATTCAATTTGAAGTTCATGTGGAGCAACATCATAATGGTATTCAAGCCCGATTTCCCCAATGGCTACAACTTTATCGCAAGTAGCCAATTTCTCTATTTCATCTAAATTTTCTTCTTTGTAAACTTCTTGAGGTTGAATTCCGACAGCCGCATATATGTAGTCATATTTTTCAGCAAGCTTAACTGAAAACATAGATGTTTTAATATCAATCCCTTGATTTATAACGAACTTTACACAGTTTTTTGGCAAAGCTAAGAGTAGTTCGTCTCTATCTTCATCAAAAGCTTCGTCGTCATAATGAGCGTGTGTATCAAATATATTCATAAAAATAGCTCCTTGTAAATTTTAATCATCAAGTTTCATAGAAACCAATTTGCTAATACCTTTTTCTTCCATAGTTATTCCGTAAACAGTGTTTGCAGCTTCCATAGTTCCTTTTCTATGAGTAATAATGATAAATTGAATAGAATTAGAAAACTTTTTTACATAGTCTGCAAATCTATATACATTAACGTCATCTAGTGCTGCCTCAATTTCGTCTAAAACACAGAACGGAGAAGGATTAATTTTTAAAATCGAGAACAACAAAGCTATCGCCGTAAGGGCACGTTCTCCACCGGATAATAACATCATATTTTGAAGCTTTTTACCGGGTGGTTGTACCTCAATGTCTATTCCACTTTCTAAAACATTATTTTCATCTATTAATTTAATGTTAGCAGTACCTCCGTTAAACAATTCAGCAAAAACAACTTTGAAATTTTCATTTATTATAGTAAATTTTTCTAAAAACTCTTTTTTCATAGTAGAAATCATATCATTAATTACTTTTTTTAACTTTTCTTCTGATGTTATTAGATCCTGTTTTTGAGTGGACATAAAAGTAAAACGTTCATTAACATTTTTATATTCTTCAATTGAATCGACGTTTATACTACCGAGATCTTTAATTTCATTTTTTATGTTCGAAACATTTGAAGAAATTTTAGATGGATTTCCTAAATCTTGTTTTAAGCTAAGCGCAGACGAATATGTGATTTCGTAATCTTCCCATATCTTGTTATTTATATTTTCAAAGTCTAAATCCAATTTCATTTTTTTCATTTCTTCTTTAGAAATCTTGCTCTTAGTATCCTCAATGGCACGAATATCGTCTCCCATTAATTCTTCTAATGAGTTTAGAGCTTCATTTAGAGAAGTCTTTTCTTTTTCGAGTTCATCAAGCGTAGAAGAAGTAGCAGAAATTTCAGAATTAATTTCTTCAATTTTACTTAAGTTATTAGTTTTTGTGAGTTTTAAGTTTTCTATTTCAGCAGTTAATTTATTTATTGTCTCTTGTTTTTTTGAATTTGCATTTTCAGCTTCAATTATGTCGTTATTGACTTTTTCTAAAATTTCATTAATCGAAGCTTCACTTTCATCAAACGAAGAAATAGAAATTCTATAGTTAGTTATATCTGAGGAAAGATTATCACGTATTTCCATTTTCTCTTTGTTATTTTGCTTATATATTTCAACATCTTTTTGAATTGTAGAAATTTTTTCATCAATTTCATTAATTTCCTTCTCAAATTTATTGATTTCAGAAGAAAATTCAGAAATTTGATTTGCAAGTTGATTTTTTTCAGTTTTTATATTTTTTAACTTTTCTTCGTTTTGATTTATTGTATTTTGAAGCGATGTTAATTTCTCTTTTTCTTGTGCGTGTAAGACTTCTTTTTTCCTAAATTCTTCAGATAAATTTATGCCATCTTGTTTTATTTTTTTATAGTCGGAGTTTAATTGATCAGCTGATGCTGTTGTAGATGTAAGTTTTTCATTTAGAGCTTTGATTTCAACTTCAAGCTCTGAAATTATTCTACTACGGCTTAGCAGACTATCTGTTTTTGATTTTTGGCTTCCGCCGGACATTGAACCGGCAGTATTTACAACATCTCCGGCTAAAGATACTATCCTATACGAACCTAAATTTTGTTTGGATAATTTTATGGCATTATCTAATGTATCTACTATCACGGTTTTACCTAGTAAACTTGTTAATATATTTCTATACTTTTCATCAAATTTTATTAATTCTGTTCCAATTCCAATAAAACCGACACATTTAGAGATTTTGTCTAAATTTTTTAATTCTTCGGAAGGCTTATAAGAACTAATAGGGAAGAAAGTCGCACGCCCTGCATTTTTTTCTTTTAAAAATTCTATCGCTTTTTTTGCATCTTCTTGAGTCAATGTAACTATGTTTTGAAGATTACTTCCAAGAGCAGTTTCAATAGCGACTTCATATTGCTCGGGAACAGATATAAGTTTTGCCAGTGTTCCGCATATGCCTTTTTTAAATTCCTGATTTTTCTCACATTCGTCTAAGATTATTTTTACACTTCTAAAGTATCCTTCATTATTTTTTTCTGTATCAGATAAAAGTTTATGTTTAGTATTTTTAATGCTTATCTCTGACGAAATATTATAAACTTCTTTTTCTAAAGTCTTTAACTTAGTTTCATAATTAAGTTCTTCGCTTTTTGTCGCTTGAAATTTATCTGATATTTCTTTTAATTCACGCGAAATAGAAGATAACATATCACTGTCATCTTCAAGTTGCATTTTTAATTTGTCATTTTCGGAAATAATAGTTGAAAGCTTGTTCGTAATTTGTTCATCACGATTTGTCGCATTATATTTCATTGTGACCGTAGCATTCATTTTAGATTTTATTTCAGATTTTTCATTCATAAAATCAATAATGCTTGTTTTCATATTTTCTATTTTTAGTTCTTCATCAGTTAGTGTTGCTACAATTTCACTTAATTCTTTTTCTTTTTGGGCTAAATAATCAGCATAAGAAGATTTTTGAGATCTTAGTGTTTCTATTTTTCCTTTGCGCTTTTCTTTTTCAACGTTTAATTCTTGAATTTTTGCTGAATTCTCGTCAATTTCATTTTTTAATCGTTCAATATTAGAAAGACTGTTTGAAATTTTTTCAGAAAAAAGACTTAATTCCGAGTTTATTTTTTCAATAGAATTTTGTTTCTCAAAAATCGACTCTTTATATGAGTCTGAAGTTTCAGTAATTTTGTTTATTTTTTCTTTTAATTCGTTTTTCTTATTTATAGAGCCTTCAGAATTTTTCATTTTTAGTTCTAATTCTTGACTAAGTTCTTTTAAATGGTTTTCGACTTGTTCTATTTGACTTTTTAATTTTTCACTCTCATATAGGAATAAATTTACCTCAAAGACTTTTAATTGTTCACGTAGAGATAAATACTTTTGGGCTTTCTCGGATTGAATTTTTAAGGGAGAAAGCTGGGTTTCAAGTTCCTTTATGATGTCATTAATTCTATTTAAATTTTGAGTAGTTAATTCTAATTTCTTTTCAGCTTCGATTTTTCTAGCTTTATATTTAGATATGCCTGCTGCTTCTTCAAAAACGTTACGTCTTTCTTCGGAATTATTTGAAAGTATTTCGTCAATTCTTCCTTGACCGATAATAGAATAGCCGTCTCTACCTATTCCTGTACCCATAAAAAGCTCAATAATATCTTTTAGGCGACACGGAGTACGATTTATAAAATATTCGCTTTCGCCACTTCTGTAAACTCTACGAGTTACAGCAACTTCACTAAAATTAACAGGTAATCTTCCCTCAGAATTATCTAAAGTTAATGTAACTTCCGCAAAGTTAAGAGCTTTTCTATTTTGAGTACCTGTAAATATAACATCTTCCATTTTTCCGCCTCTAAGTGATTTAGCTCTTTGCTCGCCTAGTACCCAACGTATTGAGTCGGAAACATTACTTTTTCCACTTCCATTAGGCCCGATAACAGTGGTTATACCGGGTCTGAATTCAAATATTGTTTTATCTGCAAATGATTTAAAACCTTGAATTTCTAATTTTTTTAAATACATAGTCCACTCCTAAATTACATTAAACCGTATTTTCTTTTACTTCCTCTTACTGTGTTTGTACAAAATTGTTCCCAAATAGGATATTCTTTTGCATCTTTTCTTACCACTTCGCAGGTATAATATGTACCTGATGTAGATTCAGTTTTTATAAATCTTATTATGTCATTTTCTAAAAGTTCCATTGATAAAAGTTTTTCAGACTGAATTATGAATAAACTTTCTTTTTGGAATAGCTTAGCCGAATTATCAGTAATTGTTACGTTAGGCTCTTTTGTATCTATTATCTCTAAAGTACAATTTCTTGAATTATTTTCAGAATATTCTTTTGGCCAACCCCAAAACTCAGGTATTAAATCTCTTATATATGTAGGAATTTTTATTTCACCTGTTATTGAGATTTTTGGTAATTGCATCATAAATATCGAAGTATTAGGAAGATTAGCAGACTTTGCAACTATTTTTGTGTCATCATCTTCATATTCATTATATTCTTCTTCATAGACTTCATCGTTTTGAATTTCAGCTTTTTTAGTATCGTTAAACAATGAGTTTAGTGAATTAGAAGAATTTTCATATAGCATATTTTCTATATCTAAAGCTTCAGCAACGTTTTCTCCTAAGTAGTATTTAGCTTCTCCTAAATCAATAGCTTCAACAGGTTCAGCCACTTTTTGAACAACTGGTTCTTTTTGTTCTATAACTTTTTCCTTTTTAGGCTTTTCAACAGGTGCCGGAGCAACTAGGAAGTCAACATTGTCATCAATTTCTATATCAATGCCAAAATCATCAGTAGATGTATGTATTGGTTTTGTGTTTTCAACATCTTTTCTTGTAAATTCTTCAATAGAAGGTAAGACTTTTTCCGGAATTTTTAATAGTTCTTCATAATTTTCTCTAGTTACCTTTTTAAATAAATTCATTGTATATTCAGGGAAAAGCGTAGTTAAAGTACTGGAATACGCTTCGTTTTCTTCAGACAAATTAAAATTAAACTGGGTTACTATATTATGGCCATCATATAATCCGCTTAAGCTGAAATTTCCTGTTGATAATAAAACAGTAGCTCTTTGAGATGATGAAAATATAGCACCTTTATATTGGAAATCAGTTATAAAATCTTTATCGTTCCCGCAAAACAAATATACTTCACAACCGAGTTCTAAAAGTGAATTTATAACTTTTTTCGTTGCACCTTTCTTTTCACTACTTAAATAAAATTTTATATTTCCACCATTTATGATGAAAGCTTTTAAATTAGAATATATTTTATCGTAAGCATTTTCTTTTACAAGTCCAAAGAATAGACAAGCATCGGTATATTTGGGGCGTCTGGACATAAATAATTGTTCTAAATGACCTCCAAGAGAATAATTTTTTCCGTTAAATTGTTTTGGCTGAGTAAACAGTTTAGTTTCCAAAGCGACTCCTCCTTCATATGCGTAAATATTTAAAATTAAATTACTTTTCCTATTGTTTTTACAAACACAATTATTATATAATAATTTGTAGATAAATGCAATTAATTTAAAAAAGGAGAATAAGTATGGAGATAATTTTGATCATAAGCTTAGTTGCAGTATTGGTACTTTGCGGTTTTTTAACGGTTTTACTCGGAAAAGTTAAGGAGCTTATGGAAGTAGAAAAAAATTATTCTATTATGGCGAAAAACTATTCAACCGTAACTATTTTACAAGAAATAATGGTTATTTTGGGAGCAAAAATTCAAGCGGGTCAGAAGCTTGAGAGAATAAATGAAATACTTATTAATAGATTTGATATAGCATATTCGTCTATTGTTGAAAAAACAGAAAACGGAAACATAATAAAAGCATCTAATGTATCGTCTGAGCTTTATAATTATATTGCCGAACTTGATAGCTTACCTGAATTTGAGGAGTCTATGAAACAGGATGTTCCAAAATATATTACTCGTGCAAGAAATTTAGATTATCAAACAGCAATGGAAAGAGATATAAGATCTGTACTTATGTTTCCTTTATATAGAGAAGATGAATACAGAGGCTTTTGGATATTAGAGGATATAAGAAGTAATGCTTTTGATAGTATTAAAGTACAACTTAGCATAATAAAAGATAATATAACTCTTGTTCTACAAAACAACGATTATGCTGTAAGCTTAGAAAATAAAACTACTGCTCTTGAGACAGCAAATAAAAAGTTAGAAGAAATGGCGAATCGTGATGGGCTTACAGGAGCGTTTAATAAATATTTTATGCACAAGACTTTAGATGAAGTATTTAATGGTAATAGACGTCAAAATTCTCTTGCAATAATGGATATAGATTATTTTAAAAACTACAATGATAAAAATGGACATATGGAAGGGGATAATCTTCTTCGCTCTTTGGCTCAACTTATTACTGATAGCTTAAGAGATAAAGATATGTTGTTTAGGTTTGGCGGAGAAGAATTTGTAATTTTGTTTGCTGACACTGCTAAAGAAGATGCTATAATGGTTGCTGAGAGAATTAGACAAAAAGTTGCTGATTTTGTATTCCCTTTCGAAGAAAAGCAACCTAACGGAGACTTAACGATTTCTGTTGGAGTAGCGTTTGCTCCAAGTGATTCGATAGAAAAACAAAGTTTGCTTCAAATAGCTGACGAAAGGCTTTATAAGGCAAAGAGCGGCGGAAGAAACAGAGTTATTTGGGAATAAAGAAAAAATTCCCAAAGGATAAAGGGGATTCATTGTCGAATATTGCCTTGATAGTAGAAAATTTAGATTATATTTTGTAAAAATGACGTTATATAGATATTTTAACAAAAGATGAGAGGACTGTTTTATATGTTTGGTTCTATGTTTAGTGGGCTTGATAAAATCGGCAGGGGGCTTGATGCTTCCTGGACTAAAAACGAAGTTATTTCGAGCAACATTGCGAATATTGATACTCCGGGATATAAAAAGAAGAAAGTTCAGTTTGGTGATTTACTAAATGGTGAGCTTTCTAATTTGTCGTCTTTAAAAACTACTAATTCAAAACATATTCAAGTTAATAAATATAACAGCGGATATGTTAATATTTCTCAAGATATGTCTACTACTAATATGCGTACTGACGAAAACAATGTAAATATAGACGAAGAAATGTCGGATTTATCGAAAAACCAAATTTATTATAATGTTTTGAGTCAGAAAGCTACGGGAGAAATTACAAAGTTACAAAATGCGATAAGAGAATCATAATACTAATGAGAAATTTTTATAAAGGAGGCTAATGAAGGAAAATGGGATATTTCTCTTCTTTAGATGTGAGTGCATCCGGTATGAGTGCACAAAGGATGCGCATGGATTTAATTTCACAAAATATTGCTAATGCTAATACAACAAAAACTGAGGACGGTACTCCTTATAGGAGACAAGTACTTGTTTTAGGAACTAATGAGCGAATGGGATTTTCTAAGTATTTATCTTCTTCATCAAAAGATGTTTTAGGGGACGGTAAAGTAAAAATACAAGGTGTAAAAGAGGATATGAGCGAGTTAAAACGTGTATATGAACCGGATAATCCTGAAGCGGATAGCGATGGATATGTAACTATGCCAAATGTTGATATTGTTACTGAAATGGTAGATATGATTTCTGCATCTCGTTCTTATGAAGCTAACGTTACAGCGTCTACTGCTTCTAAGAATATGGCTATGCAGGCTTTAAATATAGGCAAGTAATATAGAGGAGGATACATAGATTATGAGTATTAATATTAATTCATTACCTAATATACAACCGATTTCCGGAGGAATTGGAGATACACAAAAAGCGTCTGAGACGAAGACCAGTTTTAAGGACGTAATAAATGACGCTATAAATAAGGTAAATGATCTTCAAATAGAATCTTCAAATGCTACTGATGACTTTTTAACAGGGAAATCAGACAATATCCATTCAGTAATGATAGCAGGTTCAAAAGCTGATTTGGCTCTACAAATGACACTACAAGTAAGAAACAAAGTTATGGATGCATATAAAGAAATAATGAATATGCAAATATAATTGCTTTTCTTTTTACAACTGGATAAAACCTGTTTAGTTTATGTGCTTTCTAAGCGGGATTACTTAAATTAAAGGTGGTGTGATAATAATTGCCGGAAGCTATAACGAAAATGTATAATGATTTAATGACTAAGTGGAAAGGTCTTGAAAAGAACCAGAAACTTAGAATAATATTGTCGGTAATTGTAATAATCGGAAGTGCTATTGTAGCGATTGCTTTTGTATCTAATCCAAATTATACGAAACTTATTACTGGAACGGTTACTGAAATAGGAGAAATGAGTAAAACTTTAACTGATGCCGGGATAAATCATAAAATTACTGAGAACAGTACTTGTATAATGGTACCGGAAAAAAGTAAAGATACAGCTGAAATAGCGTTGTCTCAATCCGGACTTCTAAAAGACGGAATGAAACTTGAAGATTCTCTTGATTTAATTTCTTTTAACTATACACAAAGTGATAAAAATAAAATATATAAAGATTATTATGAAGGAAAAATGGCTGAAAAGTTGATGAAAATGGATAATATTCAATATGCCATTGTAACTTTTACTACTCCTGAAAAAAGTGTGTTTTTGACTTCTTCTGAAGAGGACGAGCCGACTGCCAGTGTAATGGTTACGCCTTCGACTAAATTAACTGCAAATCAAGTTCAAGGTATAATAAAATTAGTTGCATCAAGTGTTGAAAGACTGTCTGAAAAGAATGTAACTGTTGTAGATAATAACGGAAATATTTTAAATGAAGAAGATACTTTCGAAACAACAGGAATTAGTACTAAACAACTCGAAGTTCAAGCTCAAAAGAAAAAGGAAATAGAGCGCCAAGTAGGCCAACTCCTTGCTAATATTACAGATTCGGTTGTTGTTATGGCGAATGTTGTTTGTGATTTTGACAGAGAAACGACTACATCTGTTAAGTATACAACTCCTATTGAAGATTCTGACACAGGACTACTTAGGAGTCAGTCTACATTAAAAGAAAATCTTCAAAATATGGACTACGGTTCAGTTCCAGGAACAGAATCTAATCAAGGAACCGGAGCTGAGATTACCTCTACCGGTACAGGTGGTACATATAATAAATCTGAGATAACAAGTAATTATGAACTAAATCAAGAAAATAAAGAAGTTGTAAAAGGACTTGGAAATATTGATGCTGAAAAATCATCAATTTCTGTAAATTTATTATATGGAAATGAATTTACGGAAGCACCGACAGAGGAAAACATCGAAAATATAACCAAAATGGTAAGTACTGCTACCGGAATAAACTTAGACAGAATTACAGTTGTTTCCTTTAAGGTGGCTAAGCCTAATGAAAACGTAAAATTACCTATTAATTGGGCTGAAATTATAGAACAATATGCTCCGTATATTGCTGCTATAATAATAATTTTAATACTTGTAGTATTTATTTTGAGATTAAAAGATAATAATTCACAATTAGAATACGGAGATTTAGTTACTGAGCCTGGAGCATTATTTAATGCTACTGTTGGCGAGGATGATGAGGAGACTGGAACTATCAAAGAACTTGATAATAACTCAGAAGTAAAACAACAAATTAATAAATTCATTGAAAAGCAACCGGATATTGCTGCCGGAATGCTTAGAAATTGGATTTATGAAAATGATAAAAATAATTCGTAATTAATGAAAGGATGGTGAGGGATTATGGCAGCAACTGCTGAGGAAAAACAAAAAAAAGCCGGAACGCCGGATAGCCAAGCTGCAAATCCTGAAACTACCGAAGCAAAGGCTACACCGGATAAAACCAGTAATATGCGCCAAAACCTTACAGGTAAACAAAAAGCGGCGATGTTACTAATTTCTATCGGAGCTGAAAAATCGGCAGAGATAATGAGACACCTAAAGGATGAAGAAATCGAAGAAGTTACAAAAGCTATTGCAGGTATTAAAAAATTAAAAAATACTTATCAGGAAAAAGTTATAGAAGAATTTTATAATTTATCGCTTGCACAGGAATATATCACAGAAGGTGGTATCAACTACGCTAAAGAAATTTTGGAAAAAGCGTTTGGTGCATCGAAATCAGAAATAATTTTAAAGAAAATGACAGCATCTTTAAAATCGAACGGTCCTTTTGACTTTGTAAAAACAATGGATCCTAGTAAAATAGCACAACTTATAAAAGATGAGCATCCACAGACAATAGCACTTATCTTGTATAATATAAAATACCAGCAATCTGCTACTATTCTTGCAATGTTGCCTAAGAATAAGCAAGTTGATGTAGCTAGAAGAATTGCTATGATGGAGAAACCGTCGTATGATGTTGTTAAGCAAGTAGAAGAAATTTTACAAAAGAAAATTTCTTATGACTATATGAATGATGATATGAGTAATGCGATTAGTGGTGTTGAGACATTAACAGAAATACTAAGAGCGGTTGATCGTGGAACAGAACAAAATATTATGGAATACTTAAAGAAAGAAAATAGTGAATTAGAAGAAGAAATTAGAAAGAAATTATTCACTTACGAAGATATTGTTAATCTTGATGATAAGAGTATTCAAAGAGTATTGCGTGATATTGATAACCATGTATTGGCTCTTGCTATAAAAGCGTCTCAGAAAAACATTCAAGACTTATTGTTTAGAAACTTATCTAATCGTGTTGCTGATTTAATTAAGGAAGATATTGAACTTATGGGGCCTGTTAGGGTTAGAGATGTTGAAAAGGCTCAAGATGACATCGTTCTTAAGATTAGAGATTTAGAGAAGAATGGCGAAATTGTAATCAACAGAGGCGGAGAGGATGAGGTCTTTGTCTAATTTGATAAAATCTGAAAGAGTTGTAGACATAGGAACACCTGTTAATGTAGGTGTTTCTTATGTAATTAACGAAACTAGCAGTATAATTTTAGAAAAAACAAATAAAGTTATAAAAAATGAAGTAAAAAAAGAACAGCCTACTGTTCCGACGGTTGAACCGCCTCAAGATGAGGTAGTTACAGCTCCGACTATTTCAAAAGAAGAAATAATGGAACAGTATATAAAAGAGGCTGAAGCTAAGGCTAAGGCACAATATGAAGCTCAAATGAAAAAAGCTTTTGAAGAAGGAATGGAGAAAGCTAAAATTGAGTCAGCAAGTATAATAGAGCAAGCAAAAGCTGAGTATGATAAAATTTTGGAAGAAGTAGTAAAGATAAAAGAGGATGCTATTAATGAGTATAAAAACGATATAAAATCAAATGAAAAAGAAATTGTAGAATTAGCTATGGATATTGCTGAAAAAATTATTAATTATGAAGTAGATAAATCAGATAATTACATCTTAGGAATTGTTGAAGATGCCGTTAATAGAGTAGTAAATAAAAAAGATGTAACTGTAAGGTTGGCGACTCAAGATTATTACACCATTCAAGCAAGTAAAAAAATATTAGTATCTAAAATAAAAGGATTTGGTGAGATAGAACTAATTCAAGATGAGTCACTTGATATGGGGAGCTGTATAGTGGATACTCCGCTTGGGGTAATAGACGGAAGCTTACAGGTTAGAATGGATAATATACAAAGAGAAATAAACAAAATGCTTAGTGAGTAATTTTTGAAAGGGTGGTTTAGTGTGTCGGTTATTGATTTATCAAAGTATAGAAACGCTGTAAATACAACTAAACCGGTTAATTATTTAGGATATGTTACCCAAATTGTTGGACTAACTATCGAATCAAAAGGTCCTCAAGTAAGTATGGGAGAAATTTGTGTTATAAAAGGCGAAGAACGAGATATAAAGGCGGAAGTTGTAGGATTTAAGGATTCTAAAGTATTACTTATGCCTTTAGGAGAAATGGTAGGAATTGGGCCGGGACAGCCCATTTTTTCTACCGGAGAAGTTTTACAAGTTAAAGTTGGAGATCAATTATTAGGACGTGCGTTAGACGGACTGGGGCGACCAATTGATGGTAAACCACCAGTTGATTCAGATAAGTTTTATCCTGTTCAAAATGATGCACCACAACCTCTTTCAAGAAATAGAATAAAGGATTATCTCCAAATGGGAGTAAAAGTTATTGATGGATTACTTACAATTGGAAAAGGACAAAGGGTAGGAATTTTTGCCGGAAGCGGAGTTGGTAAAAGTACATTACTTGGTATGATAGCCAGAAATACAAAGGCGGATATAAATGTTATTGCATTAATCGGAGAACGTGGAAGAGAAGTAAAAGAATTCTTAGAAAAGGACTTAAAAGAAGAAGGACTAAAAAGATCTGTTGTAATTACTGCGACTTCCGACCAGCCTGCGTTAGTTAGAGTAAAGGCTGCATTATTAGCTACTTCTGTTGCGGAATATTTTAGAGACCAGGGTAGAGATGTAATGTTGATGATGGACTCGCTTACAAGATTTTCAATGGCACAGCGTGAAATTGGACTTGCAACCGGCGAACCGCCTGTATCTCGTGGATATACGCCGTCAGTTTTTTCTATGATGCCAAAACTATTAGAGCGGGCAGGAAATTCCGATAAAGGTTCAATAACCGGATTATATACCGTATTGGTAGACGGCGATGATTTAACTGAGCCTATAACGGATACCGCAAGAGGTATTTTAGATGGACATATTGTATTATCCAGAAAAATTGCTAACAAAAATCATTACCCCGCAATAGATGTTCTAGCTAGTATAAGCAGGGTAATGGGAGACATTACAACTTCTGAACATAGGCAGTATGCCGGACATATAAAAAGTCTTATGGCTACATATAGGGAAGCTGAGGATTTGATAAATATAGGTGCTTATTCAAAAGGAAGTAATAAAGATATAGATATGGCTGTAAAAAAGATAGATATGATAAATAATTTCTTGCGTCAAAAAGTAGATGAAAACATATCGTTTGACGATACTGCCAATATGATGAAGGAGATAGCAGAATTTTCATAGTAAGAAGGTGGGTTAGTTGGCTTTTCGTTTTCAGTTTCAATCAATTTTAGATTTAAAAATAAGATTGGAGGATCAAAAGAAATCCAAGCTTGGAGAGGCAACAGAAGTGTTGAATTCCGAAATGGAAAAGTTAAATATCCTCTTAGACGAAAGAAAAAATCAATTTAAATTAATGAAAGAGAAAAGAGATAAGGGCTTTACACCTAAAGAGTTAATATTTTATAATAATTATATGGATCGACTGAAAAAAAGTATTGCTATTCAGGAAATTGTGATAAAAAGGGCAAGAGATGCGGTTGAAAAAGCAAGGCTTGAATTGGTGGAAGCTGCGAAGCAGAGAAAAATGTTTGAAACATTAAAAGAAAAAAAGCTGGAAGAGTACTGGGAAGAGTACTATCGAAAAGAACAACTTACATTAGATGAAATTGCAAGTTATAGATATGGAGCCGGGGGTGAGGTAGCAAATGGCGAAAAAGAAGGATGAAGATAAACCAAAGAGTTCTAAGCCGATTATTATATTTTCTTTACTTTTAGCTTTGATTATTGCTATTGGAAGTTGGATATATTTAATAAGAACAAATAAGTTTTTTGGATTAGGGGAACTACTTAGACCTAAGTTAAAGGAAATACCTATAATTTGTAATGTATTACCGCCTATGCCGACAGGTACAGAGCCTGATTTAATGGCGAGAGATGAGATAAACTCTAAATATACGGCTTTATTAAATGAGAACGTTGAACTTCACAAAAAAATGGCGAATTTAGAAACTCGAATTGCTGAATTAGACGGTGTTGAAGAAAAATATAAAATTGTTGTAAAAGATTTAGAGGAAATGTCTAAGCAATTTGCTGACTTGAAGCAATACACTGATGAAACGACTGTTAATGAGAAGACTGAAAAAGAAAAATTAGATAATATGGTAAAGATATATGAAAGTATGGAGCCGGCTAATGCTGCTAAAATTTTAGAAGATGTCGGTGAATTAAATATTTCTATGGTAATTGAAATATGTAAAAGTATGAAAACAGCTAAGTTTTCTGAGATATTACAAGAGATGGATACAAGCTTTGCTGCTATTTTGTGTGAAAGAATGGCTAATTAGCCAGTAATTACATTTGAACAGCCTCTATGTATATGTTAAGATATAATTATAATACAACGAGGTGATGGGGATGCTGGAAAAATTATCGGAAAGGATTTCAAAAATTAATAAAATATCGAAGTACATTTTTAAGTACGGACTTCTTGCATGCTTAATTTTATTTATTTTTATAAATTATAAATTTAATGTTGCAAGCACATTGGAAGATGTTTTAATTGCTGAACAAATTGCAGGTTCGGGATTTTATATGCTAATGGAGGTTGTAGTTGGTGCTATATTGTTTGATATATGTGTCAACAACCAATAATAAAAAAGCTTATGCCAACAACATCAAGAAAATACTTTTTGTTTTCTGTCGATTGTTAGAGCTAATAATTAAAATTTTAACAGAAAAAAACAGAAATATATATCGGAATATTTTTGCGAAAATATGTAAAAATATTATATGATATATATTTCTGTTTTTTAGATGTAAGTATTAAACTTACTTAGTAGCAGCATCAAACTTTTTACCTAATGCGGCCTTCTTGTTATTTGCGGTATTCTTTTTCATTACGCCCTTTGTAACAGCTTTATCAACTGTGCTTACAGCTTCTGTATAAGTAGCTTTTATTGCATCTTTATCGTTTGCAATTAAAGAATCGTCAAATTTCTTAAGAGAAGTTTTTACTGAAGTTTTAACAGCAGCATTTTTAGCAGCATTAATCTTAGAAACTTCTACTCTTTTTTTAGCTGATTTAATGTTTGGCAAAACGTTCACCTCCTAGTAGATATAAAACATATATAGTTTATACATTCGTTAACAGAATATAGTCTACCACAAATAATAAATAAATGCAAGAAAAAAATAGTTGACAACTGTAATTTATTATTATAGATTAATAGTAGGTTAAGTTTCTGCCGATACTTAAGAAGAATAGTTTTGTAGGGAGGAAAAAAAATGTTACTTAATACGAAAAACTTTGGAGAGGTAGAAATCAAGGATGAAGATATAGTGTTTTTTGAATATGGTGTACCGGGTTTTGAGAATATGACTCAGTTTGTTATTTTAGGTAAAACAGATAGCGAAGATGATCAGTTTTTCTGGTTACAATCGGTACAAAACCCTAATTTAGCGTTTGTAATAATGAATCCAAGAGATTTAGTATTAGATTATGAGGCTGAAATAGATATGTTTACAGCTAATTTGTTAAGAATTAAAGACGAAAATGATGCGTTAATTTATTGTATAGTTACGGTTCCTGAAGATATTTCTAAAATATCTATTAACCTAAAAGCGCCTATAATTATTAATGCGAAAGAAAATAGAGGTTGTCAGGTTGTGCTTGAAAACGAAAATTATAAGTTTAAGCACATAATTACTGAGGAATTTGTAAAAGCATAGGAGGATGGAAAGATGCTTGTTTTAACGAGAAAAAGAAATCAATCGATTGTTGTAAATGATAATATAGAGGTGACAATTATTGATATCCAAGGGGATCAAGTTAGAGTGGGTATAAATGCTCCTAAGGATGTTAAAGTATTTAGAAAAGAAGTTTATGTAGAAATGATGGAAGAAAATCAAAGAGCTGCTGAAGTTCAAATGCAAGCTTTAGATATATTAAAGAATGCGATTAATAAAAATAAAAATTCTAACCAACATTAGAAGTGATTTGTAAATTTAAATAGCCGTTTGGCTATTTTTTTTGCGAAAAAACAATTAATTTTATCTGTTAATGAGTTTAAATATTGAATATATGTGTGGATATATGCGTAACAGTAAATTCTGAACAAAATTAACATAAATAAATGATTTATGCGATACTTCTGTTGTGAAAAATTAAAAATAGGAGGAGTATTAATGAAAACGAGAAGAGAAAGATTATTGGCAGTACTATTAATGGTTTTGTGTATTTATGCATTAACTGTTAAGGACCAAATATCTGATGCTATTATTAAAAGCTATCAAAATATTGCAGTTACATCAACAACAAGTCCAAAGACGACAACCAGCCCTAAAGTTACATCAACAACAAGTCCAAAGACGACAACCAGCCCTAAAGTTACATCAACAACAAGTCCAAAGACGACAACCAGCCCTAAAGTTACATCAACA